>CAYSHN010000535.1:0-2902 GCA_964430815.1 uncultured Calditrichota bacterium
ATAAATTGAACGTTGGGAAAAATTCGATGAAACAGATCATAATCCATAGATTGAACGGCTTCAGCGATCACTCCCCGTTCATCCAGTAATTGATCATTATATTTATGATAGAGAGCAGAGAGAATTTTACCAAAGTCTTGATACTTTTCCTGACTGGTCGTGGGTGGTTGGGCAAAATCTTTAGGTTGATAGCCGAATTCGCAGAATTCATCGAGCATCTGATCGATACGGTTTATAAATCCAGTATAAGCCTGAACCTGATTTTTAAAATAAGTAAGTTCCTTTCCCTGTTCCTTGAGGATTTGATTGATCAGAATTAAACGCATGGCCCGGGGGATAATTTTCCTGGGCCGAGGTAAAAACTGATAGATATACTGAGTCAATGAATTGAAGGTGAAAATATGCGGTTCAATCAAAATGTGGTCTGTGGTGTCTATGACCAGTTTTTTTGTCAGGTAACGTACCGCGCGGTTTACCGGCAGTAAATATAGAAAAGAATCTGATTGTACTGATAAAAGTTTATTGATTTGATCGATAAAATAGTAGTAGCGACCTTGCGGTCCGGTGTGCAAAATTAGTCCTGGCATATTATTTAATCTTAGTACCTTAGTTCCTGAGTACCTTAGTACTTTAGTATCTAAGTCTCTTTGTCCCTTTGCCCTTTACCCTTTTCCTTTTGGCCTCGATCCACACGCCCTGCCCCGACAGATAGGGAGACCTTTCTTCAGAGGTGACATTTCTCCCGATTTTGAACATCATAGATCCCGGGTCCTGTCTGCCGCCAGGTCTTCGACATGCACAGGATGACAATACACCGCTATCATTCAGGAACTAAGGAACACAGGTACTAAGGTACTTTTCACTCCGTGCCTTTGTGCCTCTGTCCCTTCTCTCTGTTCCTTTATCACTTTGTGCCTTAGTATTACCCCCCCGGCAAATAATCCAGGTTTGAGCCCAGCCATTTTTCAGCTGTATTCAGATCAATCCCTTTACGCCGGGCATAATCGAGTAGCTGGTCACGGGAAATTTTACCTACACCAAAATAGGATGCCTGAGGATGTGCAAAATAATAACCACACACTGAAGCTGGTGGCAGCATCGCCCGGCTTTCAGTTAAATGGATGCCAATATGTTCCGTTACTTTTAAAACACTGAATATGGTATCTTTTTCACTGTGATCCGGACAGGCGGGATAACCCGGAGCGGGACGAATACCGCGATATTTTTCCTGAATTAAATCATCATTATTTAAATCCTCTTCCCTGGCATAGCCCCAGTATTCCCTGCGAACTTTTTCATGCATCAATTCAGTACCGGCTTCGGCCAACCGGTCCGCTAGTGCTTTAAGTAAAATAGCCTGGTAATCATCATGCTGACTTTCAAACTGTTGAACTTTTTCAGCGCTACCAATACCAGCAGTAACTGCGAACAGACCCAGATAATCCAGTTTTCCTGAAGATTGCGGCGCGATAAAATCAGCCAGTGCCAGGTTGTTTCGATCCTTACCTTTATCTCCCTGCTGACGCAGAGTATGAAAAATCGCCAGTACCTGCCTCCTGCTGCCATCGGCGAAAATCTCTATATCATCACCAATACTACTGGCAGGATAGATACCGATTACTGCCTGGGCCTGCAACCACTGTTCATCAATAATTTTATCCAGCATAAGCCGCGCATCCTGATATAATTTAGCGGCTTCGACTCCGGATTCCTTATCCTTGAGGATCTGTGGAAATTTCCCCTTCAATTCCCAGACCTGAAAGAAGGGAGTCCAATCAATCTTACTACTAATTTCACGCAGAGATAAATTTCGGAACGCCTGCGGTCCCAGCAGATTTGGTGCTGGCGCTTCAAACGACTCCCAATTTATACCCAGTTTACGCTGGCGTGCTTCACTCAATGGTAATAATTGCAGATCACCATGTTTTTTACGATGAGCATCCCGCACTTGTTTATATTCAGCGGTTATGGCAGAAAGGTAGTCCGGCCTGAGTTCCGCATTGAGTAAACTATTCACTACACCAACTGCCCGCGAGGCATCAAGTACATGAATGGCTGGACCATGATAAAACGGGGCAATTTTTACTGCGGTATGAACTTTGGAAGTAGTAGCACCACCGATTAATAAAGGAAGCTTAATATTTTCCCGCTGTAATTCCTTGACTACATGTACCATTTCATCCAGAGAAGGGGTAATCAAGCCACTCAACCCAATAATGTCGGCCTGATACTTTTTGACACTTTCCAGAATTTTTTCAGCCGGGGTCATCACTCCCAGATCGATTACCTCATAGTTATTACAGCCCAGTACCACACCGACAATATTTTTACCGATATCATGTACATCACCTTTAACCGTGGCCAGAACGATGGTACCCGCTTTACGCTGTGCCTGCGCGGAAGATTGTTGTTCCAGGAATGGAGTCAGATAGGCTACCGCTTTTTTCATTACCCGGGCGCTTTTTACTACCTGACGTAAAAACATTTTTCCCGCACCAAACAGATCACCGACAACATTCATGCCGTTCATCAACGGCCCTTCAATGACCCGTAACGGTTCACCTAATACCTCTCTGGCTTCAGCCGTATCCTGTTCTATATATTCAACAATGCCCTTAATCAAAGCATGTTTAAGCCGTTCGACCACTGGTAGTTGACGCCAGGCTGGATCTTCGGTTTTACTTTCCTGCTTGTGCAGATCTTTGCTTAGCTGCAGTAATTGTTCGGTGGCGTCTGCTGCCCGGTTCAACAATAAATTCTCTACCCGTTGCCTCAACTCCACCGGAATTTCTTCATAAACCGGAAGTTGTCCGGCATTGACAATCCCCATATCCAGGCCCGCCTGGATCGCGTGATAAAGAAAAACAGAATGCATAGCTTCGCGAATAACATTGTTACCCCG
>CAYSHN010000536.1:0-2897 GCA_964430815.1 uncultured Calditrichota bacterium
CCAGACCGGCAATATACACATAGGCATAATTGCCTATGGCATGGGCCGCATCGGCTATCGCTTTGATGGCTTTGAGTTTTTCGGTCGGATCCAAATAACTCTCATAACGACCCGGAATATCATTGTCCGTTTCGATACCAAAGAGATTGGTCTCCTGAGCATCCTTAATTATTTCAGGTACAATAGCCACACTGAGGCCATGTCCGGCCGTACGGACAAAATGAGTCCAATTCTGTTCAGACCCAGCCGCTATATTGGTCTTGTTTTCCTTGCCGGTACAACCCAACAATAACAATACAGATGTTAGTAGCAGTATTGTCCCATAATAAAATTTATTTATTTTCATAGTCAACCACTCCTTTGACGACAGAGGTCATTTGTCCAAATAGGTAAAGTTATTTTCCTAGTTAATGGTTATTACATCATATACATCGAGATCCGGAATCGTAAAGATCACCCGGTTGCCTTTGACCGATAAATTTTTCACTTCACGGGCAACCTGATCCGGTGAGAAAATCTGCACGGCAGGTGCACTCAGGGCAGGAACGATCCCGTCAAGATTGATCATGACCTGAACATTGTGTACCGGTTTATCATAGTTGACCACATGAAGAATTATACGTTCGGTGCCAACTTTTCTGACCGCATTGGTCGCCACATATTGAACTCTGGAAAGAGATACGATCGGATCTCCTTCCACTTTATTAATGTTATCCAGAAATTCCTTTTTACCTTGTCCTTGTTCCAGTGCCAAAAATATAGAGGGGGATGATACAATATCTGCCAGATCCTGCAACGGTTTCTCACTACCGATCGTATATATTTTTCCCCCTTTCTTCTTGAATGAGTTCAGGATTTCAATTTGTTCATCCTCGATCCAGGGGATGTTGGGTATCAGAAGTGCCCGATAATGAGAAAGAAGTTCCAAACTTAAGCGTGGTAATAAGACCACCTCAAACATAACGTTGTTTTCAGCCAGAGTATTATACAGGATGTCCCGCTTCAGGGTAACTTCAAAACTAGGAATCTGAGGGGGAGATAATACACCCAGTTTACTAACTGTTCGTACATCCGTATACAAATCCTGGTGATCAGCCAGGAAATTAAAATAGCGGCAGATATCACCCCAAATCTGCATGGCCAGTGGATTATCTTTCATAATCCAGCCCTGTCGCATTTTATCGCCGGATTCCGCAATGGCAAAATGGGATTGAAAAGCTGAGGCTTCGGCGATTGGTTTTCTCCACCCACATTTCATGCCTTCCCGGACATCCATTGCACCAGGATTGGCTACTCCCGGGTCAGCTCCTTCATATTTGCTTTCATACGGTTTTACCCCGTCACCGGAGGCATAATAGAAACGAGCCTGGGCGATGTTGTGAATCCATTTACCATTCCAGACGCCAGCCTCCGTTGTACCTTCACTCTTAGTTAGATCACAGGCTTCATCGGCCAGGATATTTCCTTTACAGTTACCAAAGATAGCCACGTTTTTACCCTTGCTTTTGGCCAGGTCCCGCACTTCACCAAAAAAATCCAGGATATCACCCGTACCACCAATGGCCCAATCAAAATATAATTCGTCCACTCCGATGTCCATCTGATTTCCCGCCTGAACCAACAGATCATTATTTCGATAGTCCAAATTCTTCAGATCAGCCGCGTAATTCCCACCGGCTTCACCACGCCAGCGTAAGGCGCCATATTCATCACGGGCGATCCATTTTTCCAAACCCGGATTCATTAACTTCTCCCGCAGGCTGATATTCCCCAACGAGTTAAACGCCGTAACCTGTATCCCATTTTCATGGCAGCGATCAATAAAGGCTTTCGTGCGCTGGAACTCCGGATTGTTTTTATCCCTGGGCACATTAACCGCCACGACATTAATCCGCGCTTCTTTAAATAATTCAAACATCCGATCCAAATGATCCCAGTCGATCCCGGTGCGGTAGAAGAATACTTTTCCGCGACGGCTCCAGTCCGGAATATCTTTCTCCAACCGTTTCTTTTCTCCTTTATATTTATATACATAATCAAAATCTTTAATCGATGCTGATTTACCCCGACCGAGTAAATGGTAGGTCTGACCAATCAGTTGCGCCACGGTCGTATTTACATTTTCAATTCGGGTGTCAATGATCTCAAAGCCATCATAATCCGGATTACGGTAATAGGTAATTTCATTAAGTCCTTTCTTTAGTAGTTCCATCGGCAGGGGAACAATCATCTTAGCGACAATATCATCGCCACTACTGAAAGAGTACCAACCTTCTTTTCCCGGTACATTTTTTTCATCCTTTTCCGAAGGGGCACTCAATTCACCTACAATGGCTGGCAAATCGAATCGTTCACCATTAACCTCCACATATCCTTCACCTTTGGCCAGCCCGCTGGCCAAAAATACCAGTCCGGGAGCAGTTAATTGCCTGGTATCATCTATCTTGACCACAAAACCTCTGATGCGATCTGTCCGGCCTGATAAATGATAACTGTAAGGTGCTGCCACTGTAAGCCCCTGATAATACGATTGACTGACTTCTGTTTTTTTGCAGGCAACTGGAATAATACCAATTGACAATAGAATTAAAATGCCCACAAAAAATAGTTTCCACTTTTTTCCCATGATTATTCCTCGCCTAATAATTTGTAATGTATTGATTACTTTCGTTAACTCGGCATCATGTTAGGTCGTAAAGTTATTGATCCATCTTCATTGAGTTGCTGGTGGCAAGCCCAACGCACCGGATATTTCATTCCTTTTACTTCCAATTCTGCTTTGACTTTCAGACCTTTCCAATCCAGCCCCTTCGGCAAGACAAGTTGGGCCTGGCGAATTTTTCCCGGATGCGGATACCCGGCATCCAGACAACCGCCGCTGATGATCGTACCGTCTT
>CAYSHN010000537.1:0-2886 GCA_964430815.1 uncultured Calditrichota bacterium
AAAGTAAAATTATTTTTTTCATCTTATTCTCCGCATATAATTAAAAATTTCTCTATTTCTGAATTATAATTAATTTTATACATATTTACATAGCAGATTTTTTGGAATTTGAAATTTGATAATTGGAATCACGCCGGCAGGGATCCGCCCACTGGCGGATTTGTAATTTACCCTGTTGGGTAATCGCTTCTTTTTCTTTTCCAGCGTTTATGTGTCCATAACCAGTATTCCGGCTTTTCGATAATCTGTTTTTCCAGCAAACGGGTATGACCTTCTGTAATCGAACCATATGTGGCTGCCGCAGGATTCTCCTCTAAAATCTCAAAGGCAATTTTAAAATAGCCCCGTTGTACTCTGATTACCCGGGCAAAAATTACCGGATAATTATATTCCCGCGCATATTTTTCCGAACCGTACATCACCGCCGTATCCTGATTGAGAAAATTTGTCCAGTAAACTCTCTTGCTGGCCAGGGAAGGAGACTGATCAGTGCCAAAGACAACCGCCTTTACCTGATCCTGATGGGTAGTAAAATATTCTTTCACTTTTGTTTTCGGCAAAAGTTCAACCTGAAAACGCTTCCTGGAAGCAGAAAATTTTTTTTCAAAATAAGGATTACTAAGCGGAGTATAAATACCTACGGCCTGATGTTTCATCAGCAGATTACAACAATGAGCAAACATTTCCCAATTATCATAGTGTCCGGCCACGATTATAACACTACGGCCTTGATCATAAAAGCTATCCAGCAATTCAGGATTGACGAATTTACACCTGGCCAGTATTTCATTTTTAGACATACTGAACAGCCTTACACTTTCGACGATCAAATCACAGAGATGATGGTAAAATTTTCTGACGATTGTTTTAATCTCTCGCCTGCTTTTATCAGGGAATGAACGAGTTAGATTCGTATACACAACTTTTTTCCGGTATCCTACCAGATAATAGATGATATAATAGAGAAAATCGGAAAAAAGGTATAAAATCCGTAGTGGTAAAAGCGAGAACGGTTTGATTATAAAATAATAAATGATCCAGCTTGGAATGGCCATCATATGATTTGCTGAACTGTCTCCCCTGTAGCAGATTACAGGTGAATATACAAAATCAGAATGGAATTTCCATGTCGTTTTAAAGCGCGTCACTTTATGTGCAAAGCGTATGTGGTTAATCAATTAACCGCGGATAAACGCAGATACACGCAGATGAAATTGGCAGGGATTAGTAAGAGATGTTCTAATGATAATTCTACTAGGGCGTTTTTAAGAATATAACTTATGTTGAATTAATTATTGTTCATCGTATTTGTATCTGCGTTGATCTGCGTGCATCAGCGGTTAAAAAACCGGCTTTATTTTTTTCGCAAAGAATTAACTTTGTATGATTCCAGAGCTAATGGACAGGCCACATCAATAGCATAGCCATAATTATTGAAATATTCCAAAGCCAGCAGGAATTGTACGGTTGTTACCGTCTGCTGGTTCCGTTCATACCATTCCCACACCCGGATTCTTTGTTCAATGTTTTTATAAATTTCATGCATAAAGTTTCTTCTCTAATATTATTCAATTATCTTATCAGTATTCGGTAAAGAGTCCATGAGCTTTAGATATCACGAAGGGGATGATTAAAATCTATCCACTATTATTGTAAGTATAACTTACATATAAATAATATTTTATCATTAGGTGTTTTTGGTTTTTTCGCTGCTTTTCAAGCCTTGCCCACAAAGAATTGTTCAATAATTATTCTGTCGGCACTAATCTGCCCGCATGGCGTTTGGGCCAATTAATTAGTGATGGATAAATGCCAATCTTATCTTCAGAATTATATTCTTGGTGAGCTTCGTGTAATTCTTACTGCTCTAGGTGTTTCGATTTTTGAAATACGAACAGTAAAAAATAATCAGGAACAAAATTCAAAGTTAACTGTAAAATTATCCATTATATACTTATATTCAAAAGGCATAATTTATAAATGGCTTACGCGGAAAAGAAGAATAAATTCATCTCCTTTTTGAATTATTTAATCAACCACAACCATTGGATTCTATCAGCTAAACTCAGATTAAAATTCTACCCTATATTATTTCGATTCTGGTTTTTGATATTCTTGATCATGCTACCGATTTTGATTACCGCTTGTCGTGATCCAGTGCTGAAAAGCAATTGGATCGCGACCCCTATTATAATTGACGGTAAGGACTTGGAATGGAAGGATATTCCCTTTTACAAACTTGACTCCAGATCTGATTACCTGAAGTTAAGTAACGATGCCGAATTCCTCTATCTGTTATTATCTCTCGATGATTCTCTATTAACCAGACCTATTGGAAGCGAAGGTGTTAAGTTGGAATTTACCGGTCGTCATGGCCAGGAATTGGCACTTGGACTTCAGTATAGTGGGATCAATACATTCAGCCGGCGCATGGAAGCAAATGATAGTTTTTGGGAATACCTGAGCGATGTTCAGAAAAAGAAATTCAATCAGCAGCAGAAAGTACTGCAAGAAATGATCACTGTAATACGGAACGGACAAAAAATCCGTGTTCCACCGGACGGGGAACAGGGACTGGCAGCAGCCAGGATCTTTGGTCAGAGACATACCGATTATGAATTCAAAATCCCATTCAGTACCACTGGGAGCCATTCGTTTTCTATTGATGCGGATATCGGCGAATCTATCGGAGTCATCATCGACTTAGCTGATCAGACGCGGGAAAACTTTCAGGGGGATCCGGCTGGCCCTGCAAGCCCCCGCTCAGGCAGATGGTTAGATAAACCTTATATTGAAAAGTTAGAAATTAAAGTACAGGTAATCCTGGCAAAATCTAAATAAGCATTAATTCTAAGTAACAAAGGTTGGTGTAGTGTACTCTTTAAT
>CAYSHN010000538.1:0-2884 GCA_964430815.1 uncultured Calditrichota bacterium
TGAGTGCGGCTTTTTTGTATAGGGGGTTTTCATATTCCCGTACGGTATTTTTACTGATCTATTTGAACAGCCAACTATTCTTACTATTCAGCAGATTATTATTTCATCGCCTCAAGAATAAATTGACCAGGCAAGGATTTACTAAAGTTAATACTCTCATTATCGGCTCAGCGGAGCAGGTGGAAAAATTAACCATCCATTTACAGCAAATCAAAAAGCATGACTTTAATATACTCGGGTATCTCAGTGACAGGGCAATTCCTACCATAGCGCAACCATTATTGGCAAATATAAATGAGCTGGATGCCATTTTGATTAAAATTAGACCGGATGCGGTAATAATTGGCTTCAATGAGCATGAATCGTATCGTATTCTTGATATAATTAAAAGTATTGAGGGTAAGAATATCGAATTATATTATATGCCAGATATTCTTGAGTTAATGACTTCGCACTATACGGCTGTCGACTTGCAGGGCTTGCTTTTGCTTAAATTGAAATCTATCTCCCTCTCTGGTTGGCAGGGATTTATTAAATACATTTTTGATATCATTATTTCGGTATTAGTGTTATTGCTTTCATTACCATTCTTGTTGATCATCGCCATTTTGATCAAAGTCACTTCAGTGGGACCTGTTTTTTATAAACAGGAAAGAATCGGATTGGATGGGAAACGGTTTTTTATCTGGAAGTTCCGTACCATGATAACGAATGCCGAGCAAAAGACCGGACCGGTATGGGCTAGTGCAGGGGATACACGGGTAATCCCTGTCGGCCGTTTTTTACGCCGGACAAGTCTGGACGAATTACCGCAACTATTTAATGTAATCAGGGGAGATATGAGTCTGGTTGGACCACGGCCGGAACGGCCACATTTTGTCCAACAGTTCCAGCACCTTGTTCCTAAGTATTCAGAACGACATCGGGTACGCAGTGGTATTACTGGCTGGGCACAGGTTAATGGTTTACGCGGACAATCACCTATTGAAGAGCGGACTAAATATGATATTTATTATATCGAAAACTGGTCGCTGTGGTTCGATCTCAAAATAATTATTTTAACATTTATTACTATTCTAAAAGGTGAAAATGCCTATTAGCAGTGCTGGAATTCATTACTCACCCCAGTGGCTCTAAATATCTTTTTTGCAGCGAAATCTGTAAGCCGAGTGCCGCCATAAACCACCACATAATATTATTTTCCAGATCTGTATAATAGCATTGAAAAAAGGCAGCCAATAATATTCCACTAATAGCCAATATTGTTCCTAAAACAATTTTCTTGTCATCGTCCCGTTCCGGCAGTTTTACATACACATGCACCATATAAATGAACCAGGCTACCCACATGGCCAGCCAGGTTATTAGTCCGACTAATCCGCTAATCACTGCTTTATTCAAATAATCGTTATGAGCATGGCCGCGGGCATCATAAAATCCGGGTACACGGTATATTTCGAAATAATCATTAAAGGTACCTGAACCTATACCTATCAGCGGGTGATCCGAAATAATTGCCAGCGCTGTTTTCCATAAATTTAATCTGGTTTCATTTTGCGCCAGATTAAAAATACTCATAAAGCGCGAGGAAATTTCAGGAACAAACAGGATTATCCCCCCGGCTATTATCACTAAAAATATCGAGACATAAAGTAATTGTTTTTTAGGTACAGCGAATAATCCGATTACTACTATTATCGGTACAGCCAACCAGGTGCTGCGACTCTGGGAAGCAATAATGCTGAGGAATAGGATAACGGCAATCAGCAGGTACATCGTCTTCTCGATTTTATTTTTTGTACTTAATAGAAAGAAAGCATAAGCACAGGCAAACACCATTAACTGATTACCGGCATAGGAAAGGAAGGAGCCATAGGCACCAATAGCACGGTAATGTGTTCCAAGTGGACTTAATTTTGTATTGCGGATTATATCCAGGCCACTGAAAAATTGGCAGATACCATAAATGGCTACCACCAGCGTTGACACTAAAACTACCTGAAAAACTATTTTTCTCCACCTGGCCGACAAGTTTAAAGAAACAATAAAAGGAATAGCAAAGATAACCCAGTCGTTGTTTATAAAGCTACGGATTGATTTCAGTATATCGCCGGAGGTTATTAGAGTACCCAGATTGAATAATATATAAATTCCAGCAAAAATATAAAATGGGTGGAATTTGACCGGTCTCGCCTTTTGTACCAGGCATATAATAATTGAACTGACAATAACCAATCCCAACAGTATCTGCATGCCAGCGAGTGACCAGGATAGCATGACACTCCATAGAATAAGGACAATTGCTAAAATCTGGTTTAAGAATGGATTCTTTTTATTGTTCATGCGATCTCTATCATCTTTTCGTATCTCTTTAAATTTACTCAACTTTACTTCAATTTAAAATTTAAAATATCTTCGATCAGCGGAAGTTTATTTTGCCTTAGAATTTTAAGGAAGTATCGCCTAGTTGCGGTGGCAACAAATTTTTATTAAGATATTTTTTATTATTCCTTTTTTTAATACCTTACATTATAAAATCATATGTGAAATTGGAGATCTTGTGACTTTACTTTTTATCAACCTGTCCTCGATCTGGGGTGGTGGCGAGCAATGGACCTGGCAAAGTGCGGTGGAGTTCAAGAAACGGAATTACCATATTGAAGTGATCACCTTAACCGATAGTAAATTAGCACGTCGATGTCATGATGATGATGTCAGTTGTCATTCTCTGAAGCCTGGACGTTTTACTTTAAAATCGGAGAAGCAGATCCTCAATACTTTTATAAATATCAGGGATTCCCTGCTAATCATCGCAAATTCCGGGCGCGATCTTACCCTGGCCAATTATATTAAAAAGTACAACAGGCGCACGATCGTTATTTTC
>CAYSHN010000539.1:0-256 GCA_964430815.1 uncultured Calditrichota bacterium
GAATGGAAATTCTGACTTTGACTGAGCATATGACAAGTTCCAATCAATCTCCATACCGAATAAATAATTGTTACCTTTGATGAAACTATTAACAGTCGATATATCTTCTTCCCTATCCCTGACTGTGTAAAATAGCTCGTCAGTTATCGGGTAATTTCTAGTGGAGGTAATATAGTCTCTGCTAGTTTTACTATACACGCTATTCCACTTTAAGGAACCACCATCAGGCGTATCAAAATCCACCAAGGCACTCAAA
>CAYSHN010000539.1:266-2855 GCA_964430815.1 uncultured Calditrichota bacterium
AACCATGTCTTTTTCTGATCTCATCCCTGTAATCCAATTTCAGATCGTCAAGCTCCCACGTTTTAGAAATATCATCCCAGGAATCATAGTCAATATTAGCCTCTTCCTGACTGCGAATACGACGCTCCAAATTCCCACCAAGTTGTACTCCCAACCTGTTATTAAAAAATCTTTCCCCATATCTTCCCGAGAAATCATACTGATCATAGGATTTCTCCAGAGCATTGTAAGAACCCCGGAAATCGGCGGTTATTAATCTTGTGGATGGTGCCTTTTTGGTAACCAGATTTAACCCCCCGGCGATAGCATCTGCATCCATTTCAGCGGTCAGGGCTTTATACAGTTCAATCCCCGCTAAAGATCGCTGGGAAATGGTACTCAGATCCACCTCCCGTGAATCAGCACCCGTATTAGCGATTCTGACTCCATCAATACTGATACTTGAAAACCGGGGATCCATGCCACGTAAAACTATCTTGTTGGCTTCTCCCCCGGACCTTTGCAAAGCGACTCCGGGTAAACGTCCTATCGATTCTGCAGCATTGGCATCCGGCAATTCCTTGATCCTCTCTTCAGACACAACATTGACAATGGTTTTCGATTTAATCTGCTGATTAATAGCCGCGGTCTGGCCCATGGCCTGAGCGGTAATTTGTATCACTTCTCCTTCCACTGTACCAGGCGCCAATTTAACATTTAGAACCGTTGTTTTGTCTGCTTGAATAGTCAAACTTATATTTTTCTGATGATAACCTATATAGGAAATTCTCAGGTTGTAAGTTCCGGCGAGTATACCGTCGATTCTGTATTCACCATTTATATCCGTTACTTTACCGATGGCTGTCCCGACAAAATATACTTCCGCTGCAATCAATGCTTCATTGTTCAGGGAATCAGTAATGACTCCGGTCAGAGTACCCTGACCGAAACCAGAAGCGCTAAAAAGAATTATTAATAAGGGAATTAGAAAAATGATCGAAGACTTTTTCATAAAATATCCTCACAAAACTAGAATTGAAGATTGCTAACGAGCACTATTTATGGAGATTGCTGAAAATCTACTGAATAATTCTACGAAATAAAGTGAATCACTGTGAAAAACAGTGAATAACAATAATAAACAGGAAAAGCCAGTCTGTACCTAAGAGATATTGGAATTTTCACCGATATTAGTGCTAAAACCAACCTATACATTATTGCCTCAACTGTGAATTAGAAAAAATACTATTCAACCAAGTGTTAACCAGGGCAAACAGCTGCCCTTCTAGATTAATAATTGTTTTTGGCCAGAGTAACGATCTGTACTGTGTTAGTATAAAGTGAATAAAGACTGCCTTTGAAAGTGTTAACGCGATAAAAATATGTAGTCGCAGGAATAAGTTCTGAATCAGTGTAATTGTTTATTTGCGGTCCCACCCGGGCGATTTCTTTGAAATTCAGTGTATCTTCTGGTGACCGTTCAATACAAAAACCCTCTTTACCTGCCGGATCGGAGACCTGCCAGGTTAAACTAATCCCGTCATTTGAAATAATTCTAACCTCAAGTTCTGCCGGAGCCGGCAGATAATCGCTGCGGATACACAGACTATTCAGGTATTCTTCCAGGTTGGTGTATCCATCACCATCACGATCCTGATTATGATCAGCGGCTGCAGATGGATTAAGCCCAACAGATATCTCCCAATCGTCGGCCATCCCATCATGGTCGCTATCGCTTGGTATATCATAAGTATTTAGCTCCGGCCAACCACCAACCTCATTCTGGGAATCGATAATACCTGCACCTACCCTGGGTAAACTGGCATAGCTGGCCGTTCCTGTCCGCACCTCCTCTATGATCCGGCGATCTACTGAATCGCGTCTGGGTAAAACAGCACCAGCATCGGCCAGGACTAAAAGATAGGCCGTTTCTGCATTATGTGTAATTACAGGAGCAAAAGGAACAGGTTGGTCCAGGCGGATTGTTGCCGGAAAATCACTGGCCACTCCGCCGTTCCAATTATCGGCGGTTATTTCAGGAAATCCCCAGACAAAATTTCCGGCCACATACCACCGGCCATCTATACCCCAGGGATTCACGATTCTTTTCTTTAACGATTTAGAGCCTGTGGCCGGTCCGTATTTATAATAATTGGCAACTATATTTTGACTGCCCCCTTCACCGCCATAAGCGCTATTTTCACTCCAGTTATAAATCACATTATTACGGTGATCAACTATCTCATTGGCTGATATACCGCCATTTGTTCTACTGCCGTTGAAACGTGGGTTGCGGCTGGAATGATGGGCCAGTAAATTATGGTGAAAGGTGGCCCCGTTCCCACCCCAGATCCCGGCATAGCCATGGTTACCTTTGGGGTGGTAGGAATTGTTCAAGCTTTCGCTGATCAGGCACCATTGCAGAGTGAAGTTTTTATTGTCATAAAAGGAAGCCACTTCATCGATACCCCAGCTCATCGAACAATGATCGATGATGATATCACTCTGCCTGATACCACAGATGGCATCGGCTGTCAGTTTATATTTATCCCCCAGCCGAAAGCGCAGATAGCGGATGATAATATTGTTGGCCTCCAGCAGGACGCTATA
>CAYSHN010000540.1:0-2853 GCA_964430815.1 uncultured Calditrichota bacterium
CCCTGTAGCTTTTTAATCAATCCATAACTGACCGTTAAGCCAAGGCCCGTTCCTTTGCCCACACCTTTGGTTGTGAAACATGGTTCAAAAATCCGGTTGATATTTTCCGCAGCGATACCACAACCCTGGTCGGTAATATCGATCTGGATATGCTGATTGGCGGAATAGGTACGTACCTTAATTTCAGTATCAAGACCCTCCGAGGCATCCACCGCATTTATCAAGATATTCAGGAAAACCTGCAATAGATGATCCGGTACTAAGGTGGTTTTAGGCAAATCCTGCTGCAGATTGAGATTGAAGGTAATTTTTTTCGAACGCCGGTCATATTTGATAATGCTGACCGCGGAATTTACAATTTCATTTATGTCCGCCTCAACCTCTTTGTGCAGTGAAGGCTTGCTGAAATCCACCAATTCACGGACAATACGTGAAATCCTTTCAATATTTTTCAGAATATTATTAGCATAGTCGGTTATTTTTTCATCTGTTGTTTTACGCTTAATAACCTGGGCCATGGAAGAAATGCTGGTCAGTGGATTACCTATTTCATGGGCAATGCCCGCGGCCATTAAACCGAGCGAAGCCATTTTTTCCTGATGGCTTATCTGCGCCTGTGCCTGGCGTAGTTCTTTGGTTCGGATCTCAACTTTCTCTTCAATGCTCTGATAATATTCCTGTAATTTCTGCCGTAAATGTTCAAATTCCTGGGCCAGAATCTGCAGTTGATCATTGGTTCTGAGTGGGATCGGGGTCTCCAGATCTCCACGACTCATTGCTTGCACTGACTGGACCAGATGATTTACCGGAGTGGTAATTTGCCGTGAGTAAAAAACTGCCAGACTGATGATCAAAACGGCAAATAACAGATTGGCTAAGATGATCGTATTTCTGAAGGAACTCAGATTATGGTAAAAATCATGGGCATTAATTTCAGTCAGCACCACAATATCATGCTCCGGCAGACGGTTGCTGGCGGTGAAAATAGCGGAACCGGAATCATACGATTGCCAATGATTTACTGTATCCTGGTTCACTGAGGAAAATCGTTGAGTCCGCTGATTCCCTTCCTCCAGTGGTACCAGTCCCTCGGCAGCTAACAATCCCGGACGGTCCAGGAAATAGACATAATTTTTGTACTCAGGAACAACGCTCAGCAAAATATTCCGGAGATCCTGATCTGATACCAATCCAACCAGCACTTCATCCTGATTTAAATTGTGAATGATACTAAACGCATCCCTCGTACGCACACGTGCAAGCCAAAACATCAATTCATTTTTAGCGATCCGACCTACCAGGATAAATTCAGCCGGGTTCGTCATACCCCCTGCGCTGATCATGACCTGCTGATTTTTCACAACCGGGCTGGACTTCAGTCGATCAGCCATAGCCTGTAATACTGATTTTTTATGATCCAGATAGAAATGAATCTCGCGTGCATAGTTGGAATTCAGTATTTCCAGATTATAATAATTAATACGGGTAAGCATATCTTTATTTAAATAATATCCCAGAATACTGAAAACCAACAGAGGTAAAAAAGCGAAGGCGATAAAGTAAGTTATAATTTTATTATTTAGATTTTTATATAAATTTGCAGGTTTGAAATGGATCTTATCGATTCGTGGAATCTTTAAAAACGTAGAATTATCCTTAATTCTCAATTTTAAGAAAATATATCCTTTTTATAAAAGCAATTCAAGTACTATAAATTAAAGATTGTGAAAAGATTTTCATATCAATCACTAAAACATGTATTTACATATATCTAATTATTTTTATACATTTTTATACTTTTTATCTCTTTCATAAAGTAATATTTGATTTTTATGTATTTTTAATAGAAATTACACCGCATTTTCATCAAAATGAGGAGGAGATTTTGATGCGTAGTAAAGCTATTATTTTAGGATTGATGGTCATTTTTCTATTTTCAATACTGAGTTTTGCCCAGACCAAAGAAGCTAAATATGTCGGTGCTATTAAATGCAAAACCTGCCACAATACAGTTAAAAATGGTGAGCAGTTTAAGATCTGGCAAAATAGTAATCATGCCAAAGCCTATGAAAGTCTAAAATCGGAAGAAGCGAAAAAGAAGGCTACGGCCATGGGGGTAAAAGATCCACTAACCAGTGACAAGTGTTTAGCCTGTCACAGTACTGCTGCCGGTAAAAAGAATATTGATGCTGGTTTTTCCGCTGCCGAGGGTGTAACCTGCGAAGCCTGTCATGGACCAGGAAGCGAGTACAAACAGATGAGTACTATGAAAGATCGCAAACTGGCTACAGCTGCCGGATTGATCTTAGGTAATGAAAAAACCTGCCAGAACTGCCATAAAAAAGATACCGGCGGTCATACGAATAAATTTACGACTTTTGATAAAGAATATGCCAAGATAAAACACCCGGTACCGGCTGATTCGGATCGCCGGATTAAGTAAGCAAACGCTGTATTCCCAAAGGCCGCCAGCTGGCGGCCTTTTTTTTAGTATGATAATCAGTATGATATATTCAGTCAGGATCTTACAATCAAAATACTAATGAATGATCCGTCCTATCTGGCCTTATATAAATCAGGTGAATTAGAAAAGCGCGTTCAGTACCTGAATAAAATTCTTGAATCTTGCACAATCTGTCCCAGGCACTGCGCAGTTAATCGTTATATGGAACGAAGCGGTTATTGTCACTCCGGACAGCTGGCCTTGATCTGTTCCTTTTGTGACCATCATGGTGAAGAACCTCCTCTGAGCGGCTGCAATGGTTCGGGTACTATTTTTTTCGGTTACTGTAATTTACGCTGTGTGTTTTGTCAGAATGCCGACATCAGCCAGCATTTGCAACAGGTAGAATC
>CAYSHN010000541.1:0-2837 GCA_964430815.1 uncultured Calditrichota bacterium
GCCTGCTAGTTATCGTTTCCTTTTCCTTTCTCCAAGCGTTCAGTGGCGGAGATTAGGGCCATCACAATCCATTCCTCCCCATCGGAAGCTGAATTTGAATCAATGATCGAACCGTCATCACGGCAATGCCAGGCAAAATAGTTTTTAGCGGGTCCCTGCTTGTGCTGCATATAGGTTTTAGCCCATTTCCAGATCCGGTCAAATTCCTGTTTTTTGTTCAACTGTATAGAGATCATCATACCATAGGACATACCTTCGCTGCGCACATCGTTATTATTTATATCTTTGATATAGGCCATATCCGGTTCAACCGGGTAGTAGAGCCGCTGGGTTTCATCACTTCCATAAAACAACTGGTTGCAGGCACTGTCCAGACGGGCTTTTACCTGGGCATCCGTTAAATTAAGCAATTCTGTAAAAAGATCATGATAATTTCCTGTAAAATAGGTTCCTGTAAGTGTTGTCGGTAAATTGGTCTTGGTCTTGTTATTGCAGGAAGTCAGATATCCCGGCAGTAAAATATTAATCAGTACAAAAAGAAGAATGATGTAACTATTTTTCATGACATTTCCTCCTAGAATTTTTAATCTGAATCTTAATAATTATTCTAGATTTCACAACTATGTTTTTTAATATTTCCGGGATTTAGAATTAATAATTTTATATTTTTTTAATA
This sequence comes from uncultured Calditrichota bacterium, assembly GCA_964430815.1. Classification (GTDB taxonomy): domain Bacteria; phylum Calditrichota; class Calditrichia; order JAJRVZ01; family JAJRVZ01; genus CAVZSQ01. The sequence continues at coordinate 677 of CAYSHN010000541.1, forward strand.
TAATCTTAAATTTACTTTGTAGACAATCTTTTTTTCTGAATCAGGGCAGATAAGGAATTCAAATTCTTTTTTTAATATAAATATGAAATAGTTTAAGTCTCTGTTCTTTTTTTATTATATTACTTCTTGATTTTTAGGGGTGGTACATTTATTATATCACCGTCTATAAAATCTCATTAATAATATAATGAGACGTTCGGGTACCGGGAGGGATAAACAAAAGCTTTTAAAACAGATACTCAAAAGAATTAGAATTTTTACTGACCGATATTGCAGTCTTCTAAGTATTATCTTCATATTGGGTAACTGGCAAGGCAACTGAATATTCTTAGTTAATGGACACACAGATGAGTGTATACCAGTACCGGCACTCTAGCAGCAGGGTAAAAGGAAAAGAGCGTTTCGATATTGAAGCATTTTATAAATTGAGCCGGAGAAAGTAATGAAAAGAATCACGATCGATGATGTAGCCAAACGTGCCGATGTTTCCAAGGGAACTGTTTCAGCTGTAATAAATGCAAAAAATACAGTCAAACTGGAAACAAGAGATCATATTCTGAAGGTGATGAAAGAACTTAATTTTCGTCCCAAGGGTATGGCCAGGAACTTAAAAAACGGAAGTCAGGATAAAAGTATCGGCATAATCATCAAAGATCTGAATTATCCCTTTTATACATCCATCGCTACAGGTGTAAAAGAATATGCCAACAACAAGGGATATTCAGTTATCGTGGCCAGTTCTGAGAATGATCATGAGTGTGAAAAGAAATTATCCCATCTGTTTTCCACTAAAGATATTAAAGGTACCATCATTGCACCTATAGTAGAAGGTATGGTCGAAATCGAACACCTTTTTAAGTTAAAAATGATCAATTATCCCTTCGTTTTATTAGAAGATGTAAAGGGTATTCAGGCCAATGTGGTGGCCATTGATAATTTAAAAGCAATAAAAACCGCAGTTACATATTTAATACAGAATGGTCACACAAAAATTGTACATTTTGCCGGCCCGCCAAATTCTTCCCACACTCAGGAACGTATTGAAGGTTTCCGTCATGCTTTCAGTGAAAGTCCGCTGGTATTTAAAAGGGATATGATAGTATCGGTAGGCTCGCATTACGAAGACAGTTATGCTCATACCATTGAATACTTCAAGAATAAGAGTCGTGAAGATTATCCCAGTGCCATTGTCTGTTTCAACGACCAGCAAGCTCTGGCGGTTATGGCTGCTCTGGGGGAATTTAATCTGAGTGTACCCGATGATATTTCCATAATCGGTAATGATGATATTTATTATGCCAAAATATATCCGGTACCTTTGACAACTATCAGAGCTCCGCAGCATGAGATAGGCAGAAAAGCAGCGGAGATTTTAATAGCCAATATCGAATCCCCTAATTTGATGCCACCTAAAAAAGTTGTATTAGAAACGGAATTTATTATCCGGAATTCTTCGAGAGTGTTAAATCACCGATGAGAAATTGCCGGGCTGTTCCGGCTTTATTCCTGATAAACTTCCAGCAGCAGTCCAGTACCACCCACTAATACAAGATCCCTCTACCAGTGATATTCAATTCGTAATCGGCTGTTCCATGTAATACTCCCTCAGATACCGGATGTTTCCTGCCAGATTTTGCCCGGTTTTTACTGCCAAAAAGCGGCTCATTATCACCATCCCCCGCAATAACATAGAAGAACCTAAAACAATAAGTTTTTATTGACATAATACACAATTATATATAATATTAAATCGGTTCAATTGGAATTGAACTTATAATCCAGAAGGAAAAAATCCTTTGAATGCCATGAAAAAAATTTATCAGCCGGATAAATATAACATCCAAAATACCATTATGAAAAGTGAGAAAAAAGAGAGATTATGCTGAACAAGTATTTCACAAAAGTCGAGAAGCCGATTGCTTACGAGGGAAAAGAATCGAAAAATCCATTGTCCTTTAAATACTACAACAAGCAGCAGCGCGTGGGTGCTAAAACTATGGGTGAGCACCTTCGTTTTGCTGTAGCCTACTGGCATAGTTTTATGGGTTCCGGTTCCGATATATTTGGTGCGGGTAGTTTTAACAGGGAATGGCACAAAGCCAAGGATCCGATTGAGCAGGCTAAAGAGACCATGGATGCTGCCTTTGAATTTTTGCAGAAG
>CAYSHN010000542.1:0-2834 GCA_964430815.1 uncultured Calditrichota bacterium
TGAGGTGCTGCCGAATAGATTCTGGTGATATTATTATAACATTGAATAAAATCCTGCCGCATTTCAATACCAACACCTAAGAAATCCTCAACAATATTGTGATGAATTTTATCACCATAATCTTGGTAAGTGGTACCTTGTCCAGTATGATCCATTGTTAGTATTTGCCAGGATTTACTTTTAATTCCTACAACACCCCCGATAACCCGGTTATAGGCAACTTCGTTGTGATGTCTGGCACCGTTGATATCAACACTGTTCGGATCTGGAATATAATCTGCAAAAAAGGTGATTGTGCCACAATTTCCAGTTGCGTTACATGTAGTATTGGCAAGATGACAGTACTTGATGGTAATATATTCAGCGGTTTGTGTTTCATTTTGTATTACCAGGCCTCCATCAATTGATCCAGCATTTCCATCGTTATCATGTATATATAAATATTTGAATAAGATGTGATGGGCGGTATCCAGATTGATTCCGCCTCCCGGGTAGCCGTCGTCTGTCCCCCTCCCTCCCCCGGTGACTTCAAAGTTCCTGATTATCCAATAAGCTGGACAGCTACCATATGGTCCATCAGAATATACAATCACTGCCCCATTATTACCACCGTTTATAATCGCCCACTCACCCGGATAGGATCTCCAGGTAATTGGATTATTTGCGGTTCCTTCCTTTCCTGCCGGAATGGATATTTTCTCAGAATAGGTTCCACCCCGCATATAAATAATATCCCCTGCCGCAACTGCATTAATCGCTGCTTGGATCGTCATGTAAGCATTACCATCGGAACCACTATTGTTACGATTGGCAACTGAATAAGTACCATTGGTGATATTCTGGCTCAACGTCTGATCTACATATCTGTTTACACCCATTAACTGACAAAAACTTATAACAATTAGTACTATAATTAGAGGAATAAAATGACGTGTAATTGTCAATGATTTTTCTCCTTAATATTCTTCTACTGATCGCTCTTCTATTTTACTTTAAAATATAATAATAATATATATACGATATTCGGAAAACAAAATTAATTTATTTTTTTATCAAAGAAATGACCGATTTAAATTTCCCATTCGGTCCTCTCACTATATGATCCACAAAGTGTAATTGAATCGCAATTTCATTACCCAGTCGTTTGCGGAGTTCCACATATGCCTTTTCTTCAATTGTCTGAGAGAACCCATCACCTTTTACAATATATACATCTAACGAATCTTCACTCTGTTGGATATATTGAACCTGCTGCACTGGATAATCATAAAATACACGTCCCATCCGGCTGATTTTTCTACCATCCGGAGTAATGATAAAATCATCTGATCTTCCGATAATATCATCCATAACCGGAAAGGGGCTTCCACAATCACATCTCGCAGAAGACAGAATTCCCAAATCTCCTATTCGATAACGAATCATCGGCATCACTGGGTTAATTAATCCTGTACAAATTAATTCCGCACTTTCTCCCGGTTTGGCTGGTAAACCGTTTTCGTTTAAGAACTCCACTATTCCATAATCACTGTGGATATGATATTTACCATCTTTACATTGCGCAACAAATATACACATTTCAGCTGATCCGTATTGATCAAAGATGCTTAATTTAAAAACCGACTCGATGATCTTTCGATGTTCCGGTTGCAATTTCTCGGCAGAGGTCGTGATACCTTTTGCGATTCCGCTTAAATCGAGATGATGATCAATAGCAAACTTCGCTAATACATATAAACTGGTAGGATAAGCATCTAAATAATCAGGTGTAAAACGAGTTAATTTTTCAATATAAGCGGGGATACTTTTATCGGTAAGATGAAATATGGATAATAGCAGATTTTTCTGGAAATAACTATATCTCCAGAAAGGGGGCTGCATGGAATCAGGAGGCATAATTATGCGACCACCCAGCGTAGCGCGCTTGCCCTGAAGGGGAATCCCCACATCCTCCAGGAACCGATCAAAAAAAGCATAGTTTACCTGCCGGACTTCCGGTGTACAGAAGACCGTCAGCGGAGAACCTGTGGTACCGCTGGTATGAATGGCAACTAAAGATTTTTTTTTGAAGCGTTGATCGATAAACTGCTCACTATTTTTTCTAAGGTCATCTTTATTTAATATTGGTATTTTTTCCAAATCAGCAAGTGTCTGAATATCCTGTGCTTTGATCCCCTGATGTTCGAATACCTGACGATAATAAGGTACATATTGACTGGCCCTGATCAATATCTTTCTGAGCTGCTGTGTTTGATATTCTGACAAATCGTCCGGACTGAATTTCAAATGTTCTTTAATTTGTTTAAAGACAGGACCATAATCTTTCCCATGCCGGATCCGTTTTAATTTTAATCCGTAAAGAGATATGAGCAAATTCTGAACCCAAACGGGTGATTTAAAATAATAATTATCTAGATTCATTTAAAAATAAGTCAACTAAATCGGAAAAAATCGCAGGCAATATAAATAATGGCCAGATTTTGATATAGATCAATGATATTTACATTTAAGAATTGCTCAGTAAAGCCGAAACAATTGAAACTTGTATTAGCGATAACATCAGCTAGGCCATCACTGGTGCTTATACATATATTAACTATCTTCTTAAACAGGTCTGGAAGTAGGGTTAACAACGGAACGATGGCTTTAGTTACTTCTTGCAGTAAAAGAATTCCACCACGCCCCGAGTTTTGGCCAATCTGCCATTTAGAAAAAGGTCGACGAAAAATTCGTATCGTATGGACTTCTCCTATTTTCCTAAAACTGAAAAAATGTATCGCTGCACTTAACATTTTAATATTTTTCGCACGTACTAATGTTAGCTGTGTGCTGAA
>CAYSHN010000543.1:0-2815 GCA_964430815.1 uncultured Calditrichota bacterium
GATGCGCATAATATATGGAAATTTTGTGTTGCTTAATGAATTCGCGCTCTTCGCTACATTGGGCCCGCACGCCTACCTGGACTATTTTATTGTTCTGTTCCCAGATTCGCCGCATGGTGGCAGCATGACTAAAGAGAGAATTTTCATACTCCATACGCAGATCAGAATGGGCATCCAGTTGTAACACCGAAAGGTTCTTATAGTGAGCATGATAAGCCCGGTACACTGCTGCTGAAATACTATGCTCCCCTCCCAGCACTACTACAAATTTATTATACCGCAACAACGCTGTTACCTGGGATGTAATGGTATCCATAATCTCAGCCGGACTGCCCCGAAGTTCCGTAGGCGGCAGTGTGTGGATCCCTTTTCTCCAGATTTCCAGATTCAATTCTTCATCATACAGTTCTACGAATCCCGATGCTTCCAGAATAGCATCTGGACCAGCAGCTGTACCTTTGCCATAACTGGTGGAAAATTCAACCGGTAGTGGTAAAATGACCGCCTGCGCTTGTCCAAAACTGGTATATATATTATCAGCACCTAAAAACTGAATCATGGTAACAGTACTGCAGCCGCAATCACCGACGTCCATAATCCATTTTTATCCCCGATGGCCGTTTGAGTGATGTTGCTGGTTTTGACGATCTGTCCGCTTATTTTCCATTGTTGCCGTTTCTCATCCCAGCTGCTATCCATGCTGAATTGAACACCTAAAATAGTGGCCAGCATTTCAGCAGCAATATCTTCTGCGTAATCGCCTGCAATATCATTGGTTTGACCGTAACAATGGTGTTCACTCAAATAACCATATAAACTGGAATCCGTCGGGATAGCGATACCTACCGAAGCGCCGATTAGACGGTTAGGTTCATTAGTCTCATTACGGCTGTAAACGGCATGTAAAATTTGACCGGCTTTGGTCAATTTCAATCCTTTTTTCAGTGGAATTATCTTGCAGCGTGGAGGAAAAATACTTGATACTCCAACCAGATTAAAAGATGCAATTTTTGCATCACGTAAAGCCATTTCAAAACTGGTAAGACGTTCACGGTGCTTACCCACTCCTTTGGTCAGAAAGATTTTTCTAGGCACATACAATTTTTAGTTCCTCCTCATTAGATACCTTCATTTTTTTCCCACTCTTTCAGAATACGACGATTACGAATTTTTATCACCATAAAACCGCATAAAAACAAAATTACCAGCAATATCCAGAAGAGATTCTTTACCTGCAATAGTAAAGCCCAACGGTATTCCTTATTGATATATTGCTGTAAATCCAGATTGAACTTCTTGGCATCAGACCCGCTGACCAGTTCAAAAACCTGTTCCCAATTTTTATCTATAGCCGACCCGTCGAGTAAACTACCAATCACTCCTTCGCCAAAATTATGGATCAGAAACTGAACCGCTAATAACGACTGTGCATAGGCCAACTGGGCTTTAGCTAAACCAAAAACCAGCATTTTATCCACTTCTTCCAGTTCAAGCAGATTATCAGTAATTACGGCACTACTTATAGCCAGATGATCATTCCAGGAAAAAGTCTTACCACTTACCAGCATAGCCAATCCTTCATTGAACCACAAGGGTATTGGGCAGGAATCTGCTTTATCTGCTAGATAGATGTGTGCCAACTCATGTAATAATACTTCACGGTATTCCTGGGGATCAAAAAAAACCTGCGGCGGTCTTAAAATGATCGCACGTTCATCAGGAAAAGCAACTCCACCGCTCCAATCCGGCAAGGCGGACTCAATCATTTTAAAATAGTCTCCGTCGTTTTGCGGTATATAAATAACCAGATCTTGCCGCAGTGAACAGTGATATACCTTTTGAAACACAGATTCGTTTTCTACCAAGATCCGATAGAGGTCTCCGACGAATACCGAATCCTCAGGCGGAGTTAAAAAAGAATAAAGCCCGAACTTTTTCAATTCCAAATTATTTAATTGTACTGCTAAAACAAAAAAAACTAATAAAATAAGTTTCAAATTTAATTTTTTTTATTTGTATCTACAACACTATTTTTAAAATCATATCATCATTAATAATTATTCATTTTTTATTCCGCTGTCTCGGTCTGGGCTACTGCTCTGATTCCACTGGCCAGATCTACATCTTTCAATATTATCATTCCACTTATAAAAAACAATATTAAAGCCAGAATGCTCAGGCGACTGGAACCAGTCAATTGTGCAATCACTCCGAAAATAGCCGGTCCGAGAATACCTGAGAACTTTTCACTGACATCATAAAATCCAAAAAACTCGGCGGAGTGGTCCTTTGGTATCATTAAGCCAAAAAGAGAACGGCTAAGTGCTTGGGTACCACCTTGAACCATACTGATCAGTATAGCCAGAATCCAGAAATGAATGGGCTGCTTCATGAACAGACCAAGAATGCAGATACCTGTATAAATAATCAGTCCTAAATAAATGGCTTTTTTTGCTGATATTTTCTCGGCCAGGCGACCGAATAATAGTGTAAACGGTATACCCAGGAATTGCACTAATAATACAGCACCGAGTAAATTTTTAGCACCGATACCCATCTCTGAACCAAAGATCACAGCCATCACAATTATGGTGCCGATGCCATCGTTGTATAGCCAGTAGGCGATTAATAATCGAAATGCTTGTTTAAATTGCTTAATCTTTCTAAAGGTCGACTTAATCCTTTTAAAACCTGCTCTAACTACATTCATCCTTGCCGGTCTATCAGCACTACGAACCATAGGTTCTTTTCCATTGATCCATAACGGTAATGAAAATAATCCCCACCACAAAGCCACAGTAAGGAAACACCAGCG
>CAYSHN010000544.1:0-2814 GCA_964430815.1 uncultured Calditrichota bacterium
TACTATCCACTGGTAATAAAGATTTAGGTTGTTTTAATCTTTTGGCAATAATTCCGCTTGAATCGATCAACAAATATGAAACTATCAGACTATCGGTACTGATACGTTGGGGCGGTTTATTATTAAGTGTGAATTGGAGTCCATCCGCCCGGCCTATGATAAATTCGAATGTCTGGCCAGCATTTGTCGTAATTTGATTTCCACGTTTCAACATATATTCTGCTGTATCTCGCTTGTCCCGTACGATTCTGAACCAGGTACTTTTAAGTCCATAGATCAATAAATTCAATTTTTTTTCGGTTATTTGTATAGTATCGGCTGTATTTACGGGCGCCGGCGGCTGCAAACTGGCTGCAATGGATTGCACATCTATTTCTTTTATCGGTGCAGTCGCTTCGGTTTGAATACTTTTGGTACTGCTCAAAAGAACAACCAGGATAATTAGTATTAACACAAAAGGGATGAAAACGTAAAAGTTCTTTGACTTAAGTATTGATTTATAATCCAGTAGAGTTTCCCACTTCCCGGTCTTTTCGGTTTTTTTCGCACGCGAGATTACCGGATCTAGCTGCTCATTTCTGATCTGGCTCCGCAATCTGTAAAACTGTTCCATATATTCTTCTTCATCAACTGCCAGAGCTTTTAGATAAGAACGGAAAAAGAGATGGTCATAGGCGGCCGGCAATTCCTTAAGTTTTCCCTGTTCAATTGCCTGTAGATATTTAACCTGAATCCGGTATTTCCGGGCTATATCTTCAAGTCGAATACCTTTGTCTTCCCTATGTTGTTTTAATTTTAGAAACAATTCAATTCCAGAAATAGTATTCATTTATCTACACCAAATTCAGGTCTTTTATTCTCATCTGGATAGTCGTCTGTCCGTTCCAGGTATTTTCCTCAATAACATAGGCAGCGTCCATCAGCTGACCATACGGTTTAATCTCGTTCTTGAGTTTTCCAAAATTATAGGCAATGGCATCAATAACGATGCCATCATTTTTCACCTTTAGTTTTAAATGATTATAACCAAGGATTCCCACAGCACCTAAGATTTCAATATTTCTGGTAACAAAAATCGGTCGCATATTTTGAGGACCATAAGGTGCAAATAATTTTAGCCATTTTAGAAATTTAGCATCCAGTTGACGTAAAGATATCTCCGATTCTATCTCCAGGGTGGGTGTCAGATCGTTTTCATCAATCATCCGGTCGGAAAATTTTTGCATCTGTTCACGCAGTGAAGCAATGTTTTCTTCACGGACCGTCAAACCAGCAGCAAATTTATGACCTCCGAAGTTATCCAGCAGATGACGCATGGAATTCAGCGCATGATAAATATCAAAATTAAGTGTGGAACGAGCTGAACCTTTACCGATACCATCTTTTAAGGAAATCAAAATGGTCGGTCGGTTGAACCGTTCCATAATTCGTGAAGCAACAATGCCTATTACACCCGGATGCCAGTCCTTTTTAGCCAGTATTAAAACTTTATTATGATTAAGGTCGATACTTTCTTCAACTAATCGCAATGCTTCCTGACAAGTGGTTTCATCAATATCCCGCCGTGTTTTATTTTCCGATTCAAGTATTTTCGCAATACTGCGCGACTGTTGCAGGCTGGAGGAGGTCAAGAGATGCACTGCTTTATTGGCACTGGACATTCTACCCACTGCATTCAATCTTGGTGCTAACACAAAAACAATACTGGATACGTTGACTTCCTTGCCTAGCATGGATGAACTTTCGAGCAAGGCGAAAATACCATGGCGAGGATTGGAATTAATAATTTCCAACCCATATCGGACAAAAACACGGTTTTCATCCAGTAAGGGGACGATATCTGCCGCTGTACCAATGGCCACTAAATCCAGATAAGGCTCCAGTTCCGAAGAGTGATATCCCAGATTGACATATAAGCCCTGCAGTAATTTGTAAGCCACACCGACCCCGGCTAGCTCTTTAAAAGGGTAGGCACACTGTTTCTGCTTGGGATTAAGGATAGCAAAGGCTTCGGGATTTGTATCGGCAGGTTCATGATGATCACAGACGATTATATCGATTCCCAAATCCTTGGCTTGTTTTATTTCTGAATTAGCGGTTACACCGCAGTCAGCGGTAATAATTAAGTTTACACCTTTCGAAGCGGCAAATTGAACACCATATTCTGATAATCCATAACCCTCGGTAAAGCGGTTAGGAATATAAAATGAAACTTTACCACCTAGTTTAAATAAAACATCATATAGTAGCGAAACCGAGGTAATACCATCTACGTCATAGTCACCATAGATCATGATGTTCTCTCCTTCACGCAGAGCCGTGATCAGGCGATTAACGCCTTTATCCATATCATACATCAGAAATGGATCGTGCATATGATCTAATTTCGGGGAGAGAAAATTATTGATACTTTCCGGAGTTAATAGATTACGCTCTACTAAAAGCTGAGCGAGGATGGAATTAATTTCGTTCTGGGTTTGAATGAGAGAAATAGAATTTTCTTCACCAGGTTTCTTTAAAATCCACCGGTAATTCATACAAACTCCAATCTTTTTTAAAGATTGGATCCGGAGAAATTCGATAAGCCGAATTCTGTATCCCGGTTACCCGGGACAGTAATCATTCATCTTACCGGGCCATCACTGAACCTGTTACGCGATCTACCCAGGAGTCTGCTTAACCTCAGCACGAAATGCGGCATTTCGTATTCCCTATTAAAGAATTGCTCCTCTATTTGATCTTGCATCAGACAGGGTTTGTCGTGCCTTTGCCTTTAGGGTACCTCTAACGACGAGGTATTCCTCATGGAACAAA
>CAYSHN010000545.1:0-2804 GCA_964430815.1 uncultured Calditrichota bacterium
TGCCGGCTGGATATGCACAGGTAGCTCCGTTTATGCAAATAATCACAGCCAAAGGGGTGCCCAATCTGACCGTGGTCGCACCAACCGAATCGGATGCGCTGCTGGTCAATCCCGGCATGGGCTTCACCACGCAATCCTCGCTTGATGGGGAGGTGCCGGGGTATCCGAAAAGCACGATCGCCTATTACCGCTGGTACTGGGACGAACTGGAGCCGGAAGAGGGTAAATTCAACTGGGCAATGGTTGACTCCGTTCTGGCCGCGGCCAGGGCGCATGGCCAGCGCCTGGCGACCCGGATCATGCCGGCCAACGGCAGACCCCGGATTCCCGACTGGTACAGGAACAGCGGCGCCAAAGGGTGGGATTTTGTCGCCGAGAGCACCCAGCATGCCGGCAAATCCGATCTCAGCTGGATGCCGGATCATGAGGATCCGCTCTTCGCCAAATATATGGGCCGGCTGGTGCAGGAGTTCGCCAAACGCTATGATGGCCACCCCGATATTGACCATATCGACATCGGCTCTTATGGCCACTGGGGAGAATGGCATCTGAGTTTTGTCAAGGAGAAGCGAGGATACAATTTTGATCTGAAAAAGATGATCATCGACTGGTACCTGCAAGGATTTAAAAAGACCCCGATGGTTATCCCGGAAGATGCCGAAGAGGGATTGATCTATGCGACCCAGAATGGCACCGGATGGCGCGCCGACTGCATGGGCGATTACGGTCCGCCAAACAACTGGAACCTGATGACCCGCTATCTCGAGCTGCCCAGGGTCTACCCCTCTGTCGGCGAAGCCTGGAAAACAAGCCCGGTCGCCTTTGAGTCCTGCGGTACGATGGAAAGCTGGCTCGCCGCCGGGCGCGATATCGAATTCATCTACAGCGTCTGTCTCGAGCTGCACACCTCCATATTGAACAACAAGTCCAGCGCCATTCCACCGGAATGGTGGCCGGCAACAGAAAGATTCCTGAAGCGGATGGGTTACCGCTTTGTGGTTCGTTCTTTCCGTCATGAAAAATGGCTTGAACCCAGCAGCACACTGAATCTCGAAATGACGCTCGATAATGTCGGCATAGCGCCGCCTTACCGGGCCTATATTCCCGTTTTTGAGATTCGTCAGGCCGGGTCCAGAAACAGCAAAAGCGTCGTGGCACAACAGTCGACCGGCTGGGATGTCCGCAAATGGCTTCCAGGACGGTACGTTCAATCAACGCAGATCAATATCCCGGCTGACCTGAAACCGGGGCGTTATCTGGTCTATTTTGCACTGCTCGATCCTTACAGCAACGAACCGGCAGTCAAGTTGGCGGTCGATGGCGGCGACGCTCAGGATTGGTATTCCTGGAGTACTTTTGAAGTGGTTGAAAAAGGCAAGTTGGATGATTCTCTCATAAAGGGTCAATGATGCGAATTGCGGAGATCTTCGATCCATGAAATCCATAAAACGTCGTGATTTTTTGAGGCAAACGGCACAAATAACGGGGGGATTGGCAGTATCCAGTATATTGGCCTGTCAGGGAAAGCAGAAAATAGAAGGCAATGGAATATCGGCCATGATACCGATGCCGATCCAGATTGTAATCGATGATGTGGGCTGGTGGTCGGGCGAAGACGGCAGCGCCCGGCAGGAGCCTTACCGCACCGGGATCAAGCGCAACCATGTTCCCGCCGATTACCAGGCCGTGGTCGATCTTGGCAAAGGATTGGGCGTCCGGCCGCAGGCAGCGACTATTCTCTGCGAATGGGACCGGAAAAATATTCTGCGTAAACTTCCGACCAGCACCTGGATGCGGAGGAAGTGGGATAACAGCAAATGGGTGGGCCCCTGGCTGGAGGAAGCGGCGGATATCATCCGAAATAATACCCGCCATTATGAATTGACCCTGCACGGCATTGGACATGAATACTGGGCAGGCCGCAATTTTACTAGAGCGGAGTGGGCCGATAAGAACGGGATGATGCGCCCCCTGGACCAGGTCGAGCAGCATCTGGACTTTTATGCCCGCCTGCTGGATCAGAACCAGCTTGGACCGTTTCCCAAATCATTCATCCCAACCGCCTTTCTGCACGGTTTTGGCCCGACCGCAGGCCATGAAACGAGTCTTGCGGAAGTAATCAAAAAACGCGGCATCAGCTATATCAATACGCCCTTCAGCAGCATGGCCAACGCGGAAGCGGTGCAGTTCGGTGTGTTCGGTATCGATGCCGGTGTGATGACCGTGGACCGCGGTGAAGATCTGTTCGATTGGAACATCATCGGCCGCAGGCCTGCCGCAAAGATAAGCGGCCCGACCTGCGGGATGCACTGGCCAAACCTGCTCCACCCGGATCCCGAGAGGAACTCCGAGATTGTCGCCGGCTGGGTTAAATATCTGGCAGCTTATGCTGCCGGGTTTGAAACCCTTTTGGCGCCGGATTCGACCTTTTTTCAGCAGCAGATTGCGCATCATGTTTGTACGGGTCTGACCATCAACGGGCAATTTATCGATCTGGATTTCAGCAAAATGCAGCCTGTGCCGGATCAGACCGCCGGGTTGCAGTTCATCCTTAAAATCAGCAGCGCCTCGCGTTTGCAGTTTAAGACGGAAAATATCAAACTACTTGCAGATTCTTTTATCATGGAAAACCGGTGCCAGCTGTGGAATCAACTGTTGTTAAATCAGTTTTATCAAATAATGAAATTAAATTAAATAGTTGGTTGAATACTGATAAAGGGAAGGAAGCAGTTGATTTTTGTAAATCACTTGGAATTTTAAATAATAATCGGGTTTATACTGGTTGTTTAGAGGATATGATGGTA
>CAYSHN010000546.1:0-2795 GCA_964430815.1 uncultured Calditrichota bacterium
AATATAAATATCCTGGTATAAAATTTTAATGATCAAAACTTTTTGTTGATAAGGTTGTGGTATGCTGAGTACAGGCCAATGGCTAAAGGAAAATGGTAAAAGGCTAAAAGGTTGATAGGTAAAATCGTACAGAACCCGAGACTATATTTTTTACTTGACATATTTCAATATTAGTAGTAAAGTTAGTAACTATAAATAGAGTTACTATTCATCATGCTAAAGCGTTATCCTCTATTTAATCTATATTTATATTTTTTTATCTGTATTCTGAATGTTTTGCCAGCAGTACAATGTAAGCAGCTGCCGGTAAATGCTACCTTTCCGCAATGGGTGCAGGATGCTGTTTTCTACCAGATTTTTCCCGAACGCTTTTATAATGGCGATACTAACAATGATCCCACTATCGACGATCTCAAGGGTGCCTCGCCTCGTGATCCAATAACTTCATGGTCGATCAGTCCCTGGACTTCCGACTGGTATAAATTGCAACCATGGGAAGAAAAAAATGGTAGGGGATTTTATTATAATGCCCAACTGCGGCGCTACGGTGGAGATCTGCAGGGTATTATAGATAAACTCGGTTACCTGACTGATCTGGGTATCACCGCGATCTATCTGAATCCAGTCTTTGAATCTCCTTCGCTGCATAAATACGATGCGGCCAGTTATCACCATATCGACGATAATTTCGGTCCTAATCCGCATGCGGACAAACAGTTGATCAGCACCGAAAATCCTGCCGATCCGGCCACCTGGCAATGGAGCAACGCCGATAAACTGTTCCTGGAATTTATAAAACAGGCCCATCAACATAATATTAAAGTGATTATCGACGGAGTATTCAATCACGTGGGTACCATGTTCTGGGCTTTCCGCGATGTGACTAAAAATGGCCAACTCTCACCATACAAAGACTGGTTTATCATTAAGCAGTGGGATGACCCGACCACTCCGCAGGATGAATTCGATTATGCTGGCTGGGTAGGAGTAAAAGACCTGCCCGAATTCCGCGAAGATGAAAACGGTATTGTTCACGGACCGCGTGAACACATTTTTGCTATCGTCAAACGCTGGATGGATCCTGACGGAGATGGAAATCCCACCGATGGCATCGACGGCTGGCGTCTCGACGTGGCCGAGCAAGTGAGCCATAATTTCTGGAAAGAATTTCGCAGTGTAGTCAAAAGTATCAATCCACAAGCCTATATTACCGCCGAACTGTTCTGGGATGACTGGCAGAATAATAAATTAATGGATCCCACCCCCTGGTTGCAGGGAAATGAATTTGACGGTGTTATGAATTACCGCTGGGCAGCAGCCTGTTCAGAATACTTTATCGATAAGCAGAAGAAAATTTCTGCAACACAGTTTATCAATAAATTGAAATCCCTGGAATCCACGATCCCTGTGCAAACCAATTATATACTTTTGAATCTACTGGATTCCCACGATACCGACCGCCTGGCTTCCCATATCGTCAATCCCGATCTGATTTATGATAAAATGATTTCGGTTAACGATAATCCGGCGTATGATGTCCGTAAACCAAATGGACAGGAAATCCGGATTCAGAAATTAATGGCACTGTTTCAACTGACGTTTTCTGGTTCCCCAATGATATATTATGGTACGGAAGCAGGCATGTGGGGTGCCGATGATCCCGATGAACGTAAACCAATGGTTTGGCCGGAATGGAATTATGAAAATGAAACCACGCATCCCTTTAGACGAAGTCGTCCTGATGATCAGGTGGTTTTTGATCAGGATTTATTCAACTATTATAAACAATTGATAACTATACGCAACCAGCATGAAGTTCTGAGGCGCGGGAACTGGAGTGTACGACTGGCCGATGATTCACTCGATGTCCTGATGCTGGAACGCAATTATCAGAATCAGGTCTATCTGCTAGGGATGAATAATTCTTTCCATGATCAAATCATCACCATCGATTTGAAAGAGGATTTAAAATCAAAAAAATATCGTGACTTATTGTCGAATCAACTGCTGACCTGTACAGGGGGTAAATTGTCTTTCTCCCTGGGTAAGAAAAGCGGAATTATACTTCAACCATTGACTGAAAAATAACCCACCCTTCTGTCCCCTCCCTAATACATTAGGAAGAGGACTAAGGTGTGGGTCAGTCGACAGTGTATTTCTTACATAAAATACCAAGGAGTTTAAAATGACTGCTCTGGATTATGCAATTGTTGTGATTTATTTGGTGGGAATGGTTTTTATCGGATTCTACCATCAGCGCAAGGCTTCTAAAGGTATCGATTCCTATTTTCTGGCCGACCGCGGGTTACCGTGGTGGGCACTGGGTGCTTCCGGAATGGCTGCTAACCTGGATGTCAGCGGCACTATGATCAATACCGCTTTTATCTTTGCCCTGGGAGCCAGCGGTTTTTTCATCGAGATCAGGGGTGGTGTAACTCTGATCCTGGCTTTTTTAATGATCTTCCAGGGTAAATGGAACCGGCGCGCCATGGTGATGACCCTGGCGGAATGGATGCACTTCCGTTTTGGAAAAGAAAGACAAGGGGACGTAGCCCGTTTAATTGCGGCCATATCCATTATAACCGTTACTATTGCCATGATCACCTATTTTGCCATTGGTTCAGGTAAATTTATCGGTGAATTTCTGGGCATTCCCTCTTTTTGGGGTCTCTCTTCCGAATTCTGGGCTGCCCTGTTAATGATCGTGCTGTCTATGATCTATACCGTGGCCAGTGGTCTATATGGTGTGGTCTGGACCGATGTGGCCCAGGGAGCACTCATCTTTGCCATGATTT
>CAYSHN010000547.1:0-2795 GCA_964430815.1 uncultured Calditrichota bacterium
CCTACTGGGGTCTGTATCAAACCGAGGAACGCCCTGAAGCCTCCTATGCAACATCCTATTTTGGTGGAGCGCCTGAAGACTATGATGTGGTTAAAGTAAATGCTGGTTATTTAGGACTTTTTGATATTGAAGCGACCGACGGGACCCTGGATGCCTGGAAGCGATTGTGGGATGCCTCGATGGCAGGTTTCGAAACGAATGAGGCGTACTACAAAATACAGGGGTTGAATCCTGACGGTATCCGGAATCCCAATTATGAGGTGCTGCTGGACGTGGATAATCTCATCGACTTTATGTTGACTGTTTTTTTAACTGGTGAGGCTGATGGTCCGGTATCCGGCTTTCGCAATAACGAAGAACCCAATAATTTTTTTGTTATTTATAACCGGAATGACGACAGGGGTTTTATTTTTTTCCGGCATGATGCCGAACATACGCTGGGTGCCCAGCCATTTGGATATGATCGAACCGGGCCGTTTCCTGGCGGCTCAATTTTTAAAGAATCGAATCCCCAGTGGATCCATCAAAAACTCTGTGAAAATCCTGTTTACGTATCGCGGCTTGCCGATCATGTCTACATGCATTTTTTCAATGGCGGGGCCTTGACCCCGCAGGCGAATATCGACCGCTTCTTGTCCAGGAAAGAAGAGATCGACCTGGCGATCATTGCCGAATCGGCCCGTTGGGGAGATTCGAAACATGAACCGGCTTTTACACGTGATAACGCCTGGTTGCCTGAGATCAACCGCATTGTCGAGCAATTCTTTCCCGATCGTACAAATATCGTTTTGGGTCAACTGCAGTCAAAGGGATGGTACCCTCGAATCGATCCGCCAACTTTTAGTTCGGAAAGCAGGTTGGTTCACGTGGGATTTCAACTTTCAATAACTGCTACGCGGGGATACATTTATTACACCACAGACGGTACCGATCCATGTCAGCCCCTTGATGCATCAATAAGCAATACAACATTCATTCCGGAAAATGCAACCAAGAAAGTCATAGTCCCCGCAGTAGCTATAGACAGTGCCTGGAAAGGGTCTACCGAGTTCGATGATTCCGACTGGCAATCTGGCAGCGGAAACGTGGGTTACGAGCAAGGGAACGGATATGAAAATATAATTAATATGGATGTTGGTCCTGAAATGATCAATCGTCAGACCAGTTGCTATGTGCGGATACCATTTTCTGTAGACCAGAACAAGCTTGAAATCTATAATATTTTAACGCTCAGGATGTATTATGACGACGGTTTTGTGGTCTGGCTTAATGGCGAAAAAGTAGCCGAAGCCAATGCTCCGGCAAGCTTAGTTTGGAACGCGACAGCAACCAACAACCATGAAGCCGAGGCATGGGATACTTTTGACATTTCCAATTTTGTCAATAAGCTGCTACCTGGTGAGAATTTGTTGGCGATCCAGGGCTTAAATGTGGAGTTGAACAGTTCGGATTTTTTAATTGGAACTGAGCTGGCGGCCGGAACCGCTACTAATCCCGGTGAAATATCAGAAAATGCCCTGCAATACACAGAGCCATTGGTGATCGATCAAACGACCTGCATTAAGGCCCGCGTTTTTGATAATGTGAATTGGAGTGCTGTTCATCAAGCGACATTATGGGTATTGCAGGGCATGGAAAATCTGCGAGTCAGTGAGATACATTATCATCCCCAGGACGAGAGTGATGTCGCTGATGATGACGGCGAGTATGAATTTATCGAGCTGAAGAATATTGGCGATGAAACACTGGATTTGTCTGGTATATATTTTTCTCGCGGTATAGACTATTCATTCCCAACTAATGTGGAACTTAACCCGGATGCGTTTATCGTATTAGCGTCCAACAAAAGTGCATTTTTTACTCGCTATGGATTTCAAGCCTCTGGTGAATATAAAGGCCGACTGGATAACAGCGGCGAAACGCTCGCTCTGAATTCTGCTGCAGGAGATACGATCATCAAAATTCACTACTCCGATCAATACCCCTGGCCTAAATCAGCTGATGGAGATGGCTATTCCATTGTGTCACGAGAGAAAGATCCCTATCAAGATCAAAATGATGCAGTGAATTGGTCGGCGTCGAGAAAAATTCATGGGAGTCCGGGATGTGACGATATCGCTGTTTCGGTAGAGATGCCGCAGCAGCAAGCAGTCCTGGTTGAATATCAGCTATTGCAAAATTATCCGAATCCATTTAATTCGATTACTACCATAGCATATCAACTACCGGAAGCGTCAAAGGTAGAACTATCTATTTACAGTATCACCGGTCAGTTGATAATAACATTAGTGAATAAGTACAATAATGCCGGTTATTATTCGGTGAGATGGAATGCCAGCGGAGTTGGTTCGGGTTTATACCTGTATCGGATCAAAACCGGGAAGTATATCAATGTGAAAAAATGCCTCTTGATCAAATAGCAGCGTTTGCCCCAGGGGAAAATTTTTCATAAAAATAATCTAACTATCGGATGCAGCCGACTTGTTACACTCACGGCTGATCAAAGTGTTGGGCACTACGACGTTTTGCCGCATACGAATAAAGCCCAACATACATATATATGAATGCATAACAAGTTCGAGGATAAATATGAAAAGACTATTTTATTCAATTTCTACCTTATTTTTGTTTAGCGTACTCGTATATTCACAGCATACCGTTAAAAAAGCCCCGCAGGGTTTTGACGTTTTACGTACTGATATACCACAGGGGAAAGTAGATACAGTTTATTACAGGTCAAAAACCGTCGGAACCACACGTAAGGCTATTATCTATACCCCGCCAGGTTTTGTAAA
>CAYSHN010000548.1:0-2793 GCA_964430815.1 uncultured Calditrichota bacterium
AAAAATAGCATGTTTTGCCTATGGATTATTTTTTGCCCAGCACCCAAGTACTTAATAGAATCATGAATAATTCGCTATTTAAAACAATACGATTCGTATGCTTAATAAACCCCTAATAAATGTAACATCCATAGATAAATTCCAAGACTGATGAGATAGTTACTCAGTAAATAGATATTGGACCATTTATTACTCAATCTCCATTTGAAAATATGGATTAAAGCGAATCCACTTTTCTTTCTGACGTTCAAATCCAAAAAACAATGGATTCCTATCGAATATATCAGGGACCCCGTAATAATATTCAATCCATCAAATAATAATAGACACCAAGGAATAATCGAATGAAATAACCAATGCCGATGTTTTCCGATTAATTTACCATCAGCATCGGGTAATGTAGTAATAAGACAACATACGGGAATCATCCACCAAGCAAATACTTCTAAAAAATACATCGCCAAGCTCACTTCTGCCATTGTAATAATATGCCATATTTTCTTCAATTCTCATCACCATATTCTTCATTCATTCTTCTTTTTAGATATTTCTGGTATCTGTTATCTACCCTTTTGTTTAATTTGGATAATGCCTTGTAAACATCAATGTCAAAGTATTTGGTTTGTTCGTCATTGACCATCTTTTTCAATATATCGGGGTCTAAAGAATCCAATTCTACTGCTTTATTATCCTGAAAGTTCTTGGTCCGTGAATCGGTTGCTTTTGGAATCGCTGTCGGTAATTTATATTGACTTATCTGGGGTTCGGTCAATGCTATCCGTTCATTTTTTACTTCTATATCGATTCCGAATTCAATTAATTGTTCCTTCAATTGCTTAACAAAATTTCGCTCAATTTCAAACCCACTTGGGTCATAATCCCCAAAATATGAAATATAAATCCCAGTTAGATTTTTAAAATGACTGATATAATCCGCTATCTCATGTAATTGAGTTAAACTATTGAATCCCCTATTGATTATTAACATGGTATTATATTTCTTGATAATCGACTTGAAAAAGCCCTCCAAAGCCTGTTTTTCAACGCTTATTATATGTAGATGTGGCTGAAATGTAGAATCCGAATATGCTTCTTCATGATATTTAACATAATTAACTAAACCTTCAACGTCACTCCTCACTATAATCGTATCTTCAAGATAGGTTGTGGTGAAGTTCCTGGTGCGATCTTCGATATCATCATATTCAATTAGTCCATCCTTTCGGGCTTTAACTAAATGTTTACTCAATTGTTTGTAATTACTTAGAGTATTATCCAAGTTGTAGTGTGCTACTAATTGGTAGTAAATCTGCCTTAAACTTAATTTCATGTGCATATCATGATATTTTTTGATAACCAACACGACTTGTCCAATGATTGTTTTATCCATTATTCCAACTCACCTTTTTTCCATAATTTCATTAATTCCATCATTTTATCGGGTTTTGCGGTCCGTAGCATAGTTATATAATATTCCCATTGAGCTTTCTCACAACAAAAAGGCATTTTTCCATTGGATTTCCATTTCGCACCACAAAAACCGCATTCAAAATGGGTTTCCTCGATTATTTCACATCCATAAACATCACAATGCCTTTCCACTTCTTTCCCTAACTTTTTGTAGTCCGCTAATAAATAATCCCGTCCTTTTTCCCATGTAATGAAATTGACATTGGATAACGTAATCTTCAAATACATATCGTCAAATATCCGTTCCTTCATTCGTCATCCGACCTTTCTTTATCTATCTGATTCCAAGCCTCGTTTTCTTCTTCTGGTGTCGGATTGAGATAATCCTTAATCTCAATATAGTCATTGACCAACGCTATCTTGAGCACTTCTGTATAAAATATGGATTGGTCAGCTTGTATTGAAGTAATCAATTTCTGCAAATCCTCTATTTCCTTTTTCAATTTTGCACTCATTGGTTAGCCAACTCCTTTCCGCACTGGGTTTCATCAAAATCAAATTTCGGACACGCTTCGCAACTACACAAGCCATCGAATTCGTTTCTGCCATCCCTACAGAATTCCCCATATTTCCGACTTCCGCACGTTTTCTTAATCTTGGTCCATTGGCATTTGCTACAATCTACCATTATTATTACTCTCCATTAATTTTGATATATGCTGCGATAAATCGTAGTTAATATTGACTATTGGGTCGAATCGCTGCATACATTCAAAAATACCTATCTGTTCATCATTCATTTGGTGTTTTTCGGTCAAAAACTGAAACATTCCACTGGTCATTATCATTGCATGTTTGAAGTCTTGGGTCTTGAATGATTCAAGATGGCAGATTGGACAGATTACCAATTTGTATTCATGATGTTCTTCGGTCATTATTTCTCTATCTCCAATTGTTCCAAACATTCCTTTAACCTTTTTTGATCTACTTCGGTAATGCACATCATGAATTTTTCCTTGCATTTGGAACATTGCATGTGTATATAACCCCGTTTCAATGCAAATTTAACGGCACTTGGGGGATATCGTTTAAGGAATTTATCATGGCAATAATTACACCAAATTACCAAACAAACAACTCCATTTTTTATTCCTATCTCTATCTCTACCAAATCGTAGTTTTCACTCAAAAAACTCATCCCCTATCGAATTTATGCTACTTTCAATCAATAACTTGAATCGTTCCTTAATATTCCCCAAATTGCTATCAATATCATGTCTTTCAAGCAGTTCTTTCATCGGTAGATAAATATCCTCATCCAACCTATCACATAATACCATGATAACATGGTCCTTTGTTATTTTACCCATTAGTTCTCATCCC
>CAYSHN010000549.1:0-2792 GCA_964430815.1 uncultured Calditrichota bacterium
TAACGGTAAAGATTCGCTCGTGCTGGAAATTGCTCCAGCACGGGATATACATTTCGTACTACTCTAAAACAAACCATGACCCAAAACATGTCATCTCGGCCTCCGAGTCGGGATCCCTCACTATGTCGGTTATAATAGATCCCGGGTCAAGCCCGGGATGACGACCAGCGTCTCTATAATCATAATTATGTCATTCCCGCTTGAAATATACTTTGCTTGAACATAATATAGGCGGGAATCTTCCCCTACCCTATCGCAGAATTCTGTTATTTCATCAGCACTAGCTTTTTAGTACTGACGAACGAGCCTGCTTCCAATGTATATAAATAGACACCGCTGGCCAGGTGGGACAGGTTGAGTGTGACCTGGTGTAAACCCGCTTCGTAACTGCCATTCGCTATCTCCTGAACAACCTGCCCCAGCATGTCGCTGAGGACCAGACGGATGTTTCCGCTTACCGGCAGGGAGAATTCGATCGTGGTTACCGGATTAAAAGGATTGGGATAATTCTGGGCCAGCGAGTAATCGGACGGCGCGGGTGGATTTTTGTCAATGACCCCGGTGCCGTTAACAATGTAAACTTCTACATCATCCAGATAAAACGTAACCGGCAGGAAGTTCTGATTATCGCTAAGACCGAAATGAATCGGAATTCCACCTCTAAGTGAAGGTTCGGCATTACGTGTAGTAGCCTGGAAGGTAATCTGTTGCCATTCGTATCCCAGGGCAACATTACCCTTCCTGCCCCATTCATTCCAAGGCGATTCCAGGCAACCAAAGGTAAAATTGGCCACTGCACCCTCATAGTCGGTTTTAGCCCAGACGGAGATAGAATAGGTAGTAAGGGTATCGATTTGAAATTCCACATTCCTTGCCTGGGGTTCCCAAGTATTAGTGCCGATTGCATCCACGGTCACCTTAAGGGCCTGCAGACCGGTATACACAAATTCTGCTTCCGTCGTGACTTCAAAAGTCGCAGAAGCGGTGCCGCCGAGTTGAAAATCCCAGCCGCTGAATGCACTACCGGTATATATGCCGGGCTCGCCAGTTTCGAAGCCGCCATTCGGATTAATCTGAGCCATCAGCGCGGCGCTCGGAACAAACAGCAGCATGAAAAGAAAAATGGAATGCTTAGTAAATCTGTTCATCTTTACTCCTTGTGATTAATTGTTTATGCTGTCAAAATATAATTAATTAAATAAATGCACTCTTCCGTTTTGAAAATATATAGTGCCAGATATCGTTGAATTTAATCCCGAGACAAAATGTAACATGACACGAACGAGGTACGCATGCGGACAACAGCAAAAATATATAATGATTTATTTCTCAGGTCAATAATAAACGACTTTTAAATAAAATTTTATTTCATAACCCGGCCATAAGGTCTTTTGCCCGGGTTGGATTTTTAAATCAATATATTTTCCGGTTTGACAGGGATTCTATAGTTTAATGTTCAGCAGCTTCTGCTTCGGCCTTTGTTTTATGCACCGTTCCTTCCGGATGATTCGGCGGGGTGTATATGGTGTATAGTTTTAACGGCTTAGTCGCGGAAGTATTGATTACATTATGAAAAGTACCGGCCGGTACTACCACCGCTTCGCCGGCACGAACCACATGTTTCTCTTTTTCCTCAAAGACAAATCTGGCTTCACCCTCTTCGATGCGAAAGAATTGGTCGACATCAGAGTGTACTTCATTACCGATTTCTTCTTTCGGTTGCAGGCACATTACCACGAGTTGCAAATGCTTTCCGGTGAACAGTACCTGACGAAAGTATTTATTCTTTTCGGTTGTCTTTTCGATGGGACCGACATAACCTGCCATTTTCATTTTCTCCTTTTTTTAAAGTTAGATAATATGATTAGATCATCCACATGGAATTATAAATAGAATAAAACCGATAATCCAACTTTATTGATTTTATAATCATAATGAGGCTCTCTGCCGGGATTAATATGCTATCCTCATGTTTTAGCATAGGGTTCAGAAATTAGACTCCCTCTTCCCCTGTTTCGGAGGAGAGGGGGAACAACAGGTAGCAGAATCCGGCAATTCGACATTTATTTCTTCAATTCAAAGGTTACCGAGACATTGGCGCGGATAGATATTTTCCCCAGCGCGATCGTATCGGATATTTCGCTCTCGCCGCTTTGTACTTCCTGGAGTACATTCTGCGACATCCCCTGACCGCGGCCATAGCCCCAGCCAGACCAACTTGAATAATACCCCCAGGGTGATCCACTATAATTGTCATTAATCTCGACAGGTGCACCCACCGATTGTTCCAGTACCAACGCCATCTTCTCCGCTTTTTCCCTTGCTGCTGTTAGTGCCAGTTCGCGGGCCTGTTCACGATACTTCTTGAACTCGCTGGTCTGGAACTCGACACCGTGAATATAGTTCACCCCTGCCTGCAGGACCTTGGTCACCAGATCCTCTACCATCTTGGTCTCAGTCAAGGTTACAGCAAATATATTACGCACAAAGTAACCGAGGAATTCCTCCTTATGGTACTCATCCCTGTACCTGGGTTCAATGGAAAGATAGTCTGTCTGAATTTCCTTCTCCGGAATTCCCAACTCCTTGATTGCGGTTATAGCTTTTTTCAAAATGTCATTGTTCTTCTTTTTAGCAATCAAAATATCCGCAGCCCATGTTTCTATTCCCAGCGAGACAACAATTTTGTCTGGTTTCACGCGAACAACTGCTTCACCGTTCACGGTGATCTTTGGATGGTCATCATACATCTGTGACTGCTGCGCTTGAACGGTACAAATTAATATGATGGT
>CAYSHN010000550.1:0-2791 GCA_964430815.1 uncultured Calditrichota bacterium
AGGTGATGACAAACATAAAGCAAAATCATGCATTGCCTGCCTTATCAAGAACTGCGATAATCTGGTAAGTGGCGATTATAAATATTGTTTTGAGTGTGACAGTTTTCCTTGCCCCAGGCTGAACCATTTAGATAAACGCTATAGAACTAAATACAGCATGAGCATGATCGAGAATCTTAATGCTATCAGGAGTCTGGGCATAAGACGCTTCATTGCAAACGAAAAGAAAAGATGGGCCTGTCCTGAGTGTGGCAGATTATTGTGCGTCCACAAATCTGAATGCATTTATTGTCAACACTCCTGGCGGTAGAAATGTTATCAATTGTAGTGGCCCCTCGGCTTCCTTCGACCTGGCTCAGGACAAGTCGCGCGGAGACTGATTATTCGACATGATTTCAATGCTCCGTAGAAGCATTATATTCTAGCCCAGTGTTTTTAACACGGGGTAAACGGAATACCTCAGCCCTCAATCCGCTCTCCCTCGAATTGGGGGAGAGGGAAAGGGGAGAGAGGGTGTGTCATTGTCAAACCTCACGTAAAAACGTGGGGCTACAATAAATTGCATTCAACGTGTCAGCGCCGGATTGTGCAGTATATAGCCATTCGGTTGCAGACGGTATTTGCGCTTTAATTCAATGGTCTCGGCGGGCAATATGGACATGAATCCGAATTTATTGCGGATAATATCAAGGGTACTGTTCAGGGCTTCCTGGCGGCTGCGCTGACTGAACATCATGACCTGCCAGTTCAGTGGCTCGATATGGCTGGCAGCGATTCCCACATGCCGGATGCGGATGCGCCGCAGGTGCATCTCCTCAAAGAGTGTATGTACGGCCCGGAACAATGTCTGGCTGTCGTTGCTGGGACAGGGCAGGGAGCAGGAGCGGTTCTGGGCGCTGAAATCGGAATAACGTATTTTCACCGCCAGAGTGCGGCACGACAATTCCTGTTCGCGCAGTTTTTTAGCGATGCGTTCGGTCAGATACTGCAAGGTGCCCTGGATTAAGCCCGTATCGGCGGTGTCTTCTTCAAAACTGGTTTCCCGGCTGATTTGTTTTGGAATAATGCGTCGCTGCACTTCGCGGGCATCGAGTCCGTTGGCCAGTTCCCAGAATTTAATGCCGTTGCTGCCGAATAACTGTTCCAGTAACAATCGCGGCAAGCGGGCCAGTTGTCCGACTTTAAAAATACCCAGATCGGTTAGTTTTTCTTTGGCCACCCTGCCTATCCCCGGCAGCAGGTCGACATCCAGACCGGTCAGGAATTCTTTTTCTTGGCCCGGTTCCACATAGACGATCCCTCTTGGTTTTTGCAGGCCGGAAGCAATGCTGGCAATAACCTTGCTGCTGCCGATGCCGATCGATACGCCCACCCCGACTTTTTCCCATACTTCATTCTGAATCATCCGGGCGACCTGTTCAGGATGTTGGTGCAAATGCATGGTACCGGTCAATTCCAGGTAGGCATCATCCAGTGAGGTAAATTCAACCGCCGGCGTGTAGCGCAAATATACCTCCTGAAAAATCAGCGAAACCGCCCGGTAGTGTTCGTAGTTGCCCTTGAGAAAAATCGCCGCAGGACAGATCTGTTTGGCCTGTATCAGCGGCATGCCGGTGCGTACACCCATGGCCCGGGCCTCGTAACTGGCCGTATGAACCACGCCGCGCTGCTCGGCACTGCCGCCGACAATAACCGGGCGGTTGCGCAGCAGGGGATTGAATCCCTGTTCCACCGACGCAAAAAATGCGTCGGCATCTATATGCATAATCGTGCGCATGCGATCTCAGTTTTATATCTTTATAAACAGCATCGTTACTACTATTCTTTTCGAAAACCGATTGGGTAATGTTTCGGTTCAGGTAATTGAGGTGGTTCCATCAGTTTTTTTAATTCTCCCAGTACATACGCGATCGTCCGCTCGTGAACGTTGAGTCGGGTCGTGAGTTTCCTTTCAAGATCATTAAGTTTATCGCTAAGGATTTTGTTAGCTGCGAAAATTTGTCTCATCTTGATGAAAGCGCGTAAAACGAAGATACTCATTTGTACAGCGCGTTCACTGTTGAGAATATTTGCAGCCATTACCGCACCATGTTCGGTAAAAGCATAGGGGAGAGTTCGTCGCCCACCGCGGCCATTCTTTGACATCGCAAAATGCGATGTCAAAGAATCATATTCGTCCCGTGTAAGTTGAAATAAGAAATCAACGGGAAAACGGCCACGATTCCGCTTGACGGCCTCATTGAGTCGAAAAGTTGGAATTCCGTAGATATTGGCCAAATCGGAATCCAAAATAATCCGCTCGCCCCGAACGAGATGTATTGCCGAATCAAGATCAGGCGGTTTGGGGATTATCGCTAATTCTTGTCTCATATTCTCCAATGAGGTTGCGATCGCAGCTGAATACAATACGCAGGTCAAAGACCGGTTTAGCACGGCTTCTTGTTCAATATTTCCTGCAGAATCTGCGTGGATTTCTCCTGTTCCAGCATTAATTCCGCCAATACCCGCATGGTGATGGCCTTTCCGGCAAAAACTGCATCGGCCGGATCTGCCAACCCTTCATTGACCAGCCATAATTCGCTCTGTAGCCGGCTGCTGTAAATTTTGACTGCCGGACGCTGACCATTGATTACTTCTTTAATCCGGCGCCGCAACCTGGCACGATCCGGCTTTTTTGCTGTGGTGAATTCGAACAGTTCCAGAATTTGCTGATCTGTCCGGTTTAGCGTACTGCGTGGAATCATATCTAGCGAGCCAAGCAGACCCTGGCGGTTTGCCACTCAAAGATTGC
>CAYSHN010000551.1:0-2785 GCA_964430815.1 uncultured Calditrichota bacterium
ATTACCGATACATCCGGCCGGGAGCCGTTCAGATTGAAAGCCTGTCGGATGATCATCCAATTCTGGTTACTGCATTACGGCACCGTTAAAATCGCGGATTGACTTTGTTTTTAATAAACAAGTCCACCCAGGAGAAATCTGTTGAACTCGATATGGAGAACCTGCCATCCTGGTTCTGGAATTACAGAACAACAGAGACCGATAATTGTGTACTGGCAGATACATTATATGATTCAACAGTAATTCTTCCGGCAAGCAGTATCACGTCCCTTGTGCACGAGGGAAATCATTTACCGGAGATCGATGCGATTGATGACATCGTATTACTGGTTAACCCGGGTGAACAAACCATACCTCTCACAGGCATCAGCGACGGAGGAGATTCAGAACCACAAAATCTCACACTGACAGCTATAGGTTCAAATGAAGAAATCTTATCTGGCCTATCTATTGATTATCAATCACCGGATTCGGCCGGTCAACTTCGTTTTACCCCTGCACAGGATGTTACCGGTTCCACTCTGATAACCCTTGCCGTTACGGACGATGGATCGACCGATGACAATGGATTTTTTACACGGTACCAGACCCAGTTTGAAATTCTCATTATACCATATATTAATATAGCACCAACCATTGATTCTGTTCCTGACCTGATTGCCACCCTGGATGGCGGTGAGCAAACCTTTCAGGTGACCGGTATCAGTGATGGAAACGACGGAAGCCAGATTCTTACTTTTAAGGAATCCAGGACTGATTATTCCACGCTGCGGTCTCTTTTTATTGACTATGAGCAAGGTGATTCGACAGCTTTGCTAAGATATCGCCCAAAAAATCCCGGAAGCACTACAGTGACCCTTACGTTAACAGATGATGGAGGAACTCATCTCGGAGGTAATGATACCCGGACAATCAGCTTTGACCTTGAAGTGGTTGAATCTACGGAGATCATGGAAATTTCCGGGCAGGAAATAATGCTTTATCCCAATCCAGTATCAACCGAACTGAATATTTCCTTAAAAAAAGAATACCAGCAGCTGGTCATTACTGATCTGAATGGCAAAGCGCTGTATAGTAGATCTGTATCCAGCGGTCTACAGACTTTAAGGTTTTACCTGGATCCTGATCTGCCGGATGGAATGTATATAGTAAGCCTGTTCGGAACTGATTCTGTTGTAAGAAAAAAATTTATCAGACTAACAGACAATAAATAACCAAATAAAATTTAAGTCATGAAACGATTATTACTTTTCAGTTTGTTGATGTTTTTAGTGAGTTGGGGTGTTTATGCACAACAACCTGCCACCAGTTTTGAAACCGATTTTTCTTCAGGTTCTCCAACTGGCATATGGGGTGATTGGGTAGGAGAAATGACCGTAACCTATGAGAATGATGAAATGAAGGTGGCCATTAACCGTACTGCTATAAATAGCTGGGACCGGTTAGCCTTCTGGTTGAAACCTTTTGATATTGGACCGAGTCCCTTTTTCAGTATGCGGATCAAGTCGGATGTCCAAATGGAAATGACCGTTACTTTCAAAGACACGGCCGATAACACCATTGATAAAACTATTAATCTAACCGGAGGTGATACCTGGGATGAAATATTTCTTAATGTCACGGACGATCTTGGTGACCTGAAATATACTGTTCTCGCTGAAATGCAGTTTGATCCTAGCCCGGGCTCGGCATTGGTTGCAACATTATATATTGATGACGTGAAGGTGGGGGATGCCGCAAAGCCGGATCTGTCGCCACCAACCATTTTAGTACTGGAAAACATGCTGCTGGACGTGGATGCAGGATTACAGACTGTTCTGCTTAATGGCATTTCGGATGGCGGTGATGGAGGACAGACCATTTTTGTTTCGGCACAGAGTGATAACACAGAGCTGATTCCATCTGTTTCGGTTACTTATACATCACCGAATACTACGGGTTCATTGAGCTTTACGCCGGCTGCAGGCAAACAAGGGGAGGCAACCATTACGGTAACAGTGACAGATGACGGTTTACTGGAGAACGAAACAAAGGTTTCTTTTAAGGTATTAATAATGAAATTTGGCGGAACAGGATTTACCGACAATTTTGATTCCTTATCCATCGATACCCTCTGGGATCTAACAAATCCGGACTATACACTTGATCAGTCGGATGGTATTCTTCATATAGAGGCACATAAGAATGCCGGATGGGAAAGCTTTACCAGGGATCTTGGAGGTTTTTATGATTTCTCGGCTAATCCTTGGCTGAATGTGGATGTGAAAGGATCCATACCCTTTTATCTGCATGTTTATTTGAAGGATGTTAATAATAATACGGCAATGAAAGAGTCACGGATCATGCAATCGGATGACTTTGTAACTGCATCCTTTGATTTCTCAGATGCATCTGGCATCAATCTCACGCAAATTATTGAAATCATTTTTGCCTTTAATGGGAATGCACTTACATTCGACGCAGACATTTGGTTTGAACATTTAGCCATCGGATCGGATGCTTCCAATCTGGCCTATGTGGCTGCTGTCCCGGATCTGACCTATTTTGTCAATTCAGGTTCTCATTCCCTTTATCTGACCGATATTACTAATACCACCAGTATCAGTGCGGAAAGCAAAAACACGGTGGTTGAAAATCCTGTAGTTTCATCCATCACAAATGGAATGGCTACCTTCAGTTTTAACATCATCACAGATGCGTTGGGTGTCGATACAGTCGTTCTGACGGCACATGGGGCCGGAGATTATGATGATTATTCAGTTCAATTTACGGTTACGGCCGAGGA
>CAYSHN010000552.1:0-2784 GCA_964430815.1 uncultured Calditrichota bacterium
GAGGATAAACCATGAAGAAAATTTTATTTGTACTTTGCTTGCTGGCGGCGTTTGTTGCCATCAGCATTAATCCTATCCTTGCGCAGTCCAAACCTCAATTAATGATGTTGGGAAAAGGGGGTGGAATGCAAAAAGGAACTGTGTATTCACCGCCCGATCGTCACCCATATGAAACCAGACAGATATCCCGGCATCGATCTCCGGTTGACAAGATCAGCGGAGTCACCTACAGAGTTCCGCAGGACTATAGCACCATTCAGGCCGCCATCGATGCCTGCTCCGATGGCGATACGGTGCTGGTATCCGAAGGGACCTACCTGGAAAACATCCGTTACAAGGGGAAAGCCATTGTGGTAGCCAGTCTGTACCTGGTGGATGGGGATACGACACATATTGAAAATACCATCATTGACGGCAGCGGTTCAACCGATCCGGACAGCGGGTCGGTGGTATATTTCATCAATGGTGAGGACACCACTTCTGTATTGTGCGGATTGACGATCCGGGGAGGATATGGAACCAATAAAAACTGGGGTATTTGGAGCCGGTTTGGGGGAGGGGTATTTTGTGATTCAGCAGGAGCCAGACTCGTCAGGAACTATATCAAACGCAACCGCATCATTGGACAACTTGCTTATGGTGGAGGACTGGCTGCGTGGGGTACCCAAACGTTTATTCCATTTCTGATCTTAAAAGAAAACCGTATCACGGAAAATTATGTGCAGTGTGACACAGTTCTTGATTGGTGGGGTTTTGGTGGTGGAGCAATCATAGAGAGGGTGTCAGCCAGGGTGGTCGGAAATCTATTCGAAAGGGACACTATAGTAAGCATAGTAGGCTCTGCTGGAGGAGGAATGGCTATACTTTCTTTTCCTTGGGTAAGTCCACTTGTTGATGGATATATTCAAGGCAACATCTTTCGGGAAAATTACGTTTATGCAACTACACTGGGTGCGGTGGGTGCTGGACTGCATGTCCAATGGATGGGTGAAGTGACCATCCTCGACAATCTATTCGAGGACAATGAGGCCGTAAGTATCGGCTCATCTGGCTGGTCCGAGGGGGGAGGGCTTGGTATAACCGACGAATATATTACAGGTTATGGACGGAAATATGTTATTAAAAATTGGTTTGTAAACAATCGTGTTTACAGTCAGTACGGATGGGGAGAAGGAGCTGGATTAGAACTCTACATGACGCTGGTAACCTTCAATGAGAATAAGGTGACCGATAATGTGGCCACTGGTGCCAATAGTAACGGTGGTGGTGGGATCTATATATACATGTCTTCTTTCCAACTGGAAAACAACATCATCACCAGGAACTCGGTCCAAAAGAATGGGGGTGGTGGGGTAAATGTAGAAGGATATCCTCAGCAGGGAACCGAACAGATGTTGATTAACAATACTATTTTTGATAATACTGCACAGTCTAATGGAGGTGGTTTAGCAGTAATTAATGGTGCAAATGTTGTCGCCTTTAACAACATCCTATGGGCTAATTCTGCTAATACTGGACCAGAAATATCTGTATCCGGTGGAGCAATGGCCGCTGTACAATTCTGTGATATTCAGGGCGGGTATTCCGGAATAGGTAATATCAACGTCGATCCGCTGTTTGCCGATACGCTGGGTCATATCAGCGAGCAAAGTCCCTGTATTGGCCGCGGGGTATCCAAACTGGATGTTGATGGCACCATTTACTGCGCACCTTCTACGGATTTTGATAGTAACCCCAGACCTTCCGCAGTGGATACCCTTATCGATCTGGGTGCTTTTGAAACGAACTATGCCGCTCAGCCCTTTACCGTTCCCTTATCTTTTTCCCTGCGTGACCGCTTTATCTACCCTGTAACAGGCACACTCCATTTTACGGCAAGTATTTTACAATACCAGCAGACGAACATCCGGGCATTCAGTAAGTTTTATGACAGCGACAGCAGTATGCAGGACTCGGTGGAATTATTCGATGATGGACAACATGGCGATGGAAGTGCTGGAGATGGATTATACGGCGGATCCTTTCAAACCAATCTGGAGGAAACCTTTACCAGCTGTCTGGTGATACAGAATAATGATGAACAAACCCGCACGGAATATGATTATAATGAAAAATTCACGACCATTGGTCCGCTTAAACTGGATCATTTCGCAATCATCTCCACCGATACCATTCCCAATCCGGGGGATATGATCCGTATAAACTTCTTCTTAAAGAATGACAGTCCCACTGCCACAGCCACAGACATTTCCATCCAATTTAAGGTTTCCGATACACTGGTTGCCGTTTCCGGTACGCCGGTGGAATATGGCGATATCGGTCCGGGTGCTATCGTTGGCGGCAAAGCCCAGCGATATTTTGCCCTTACCGAAAATTTTACATCCTATCCGACCGACTATCTGCCCATCGTGCTGGAAATCGCCAGCAGCGATTATGTGTTCTGGTTCGATTCTCTGCAACTGGTAGTAGGACTAAAAGAATCCGCGGATAAATTACCCATGGTCTTTCAATTAAATCAGAATTATCCTAATCCTTTTAATCCAAGCACCGCCATTAAATTCCAAATTCCAATTCCCAACTTTGTCACTCTGGAAATATATGATCTGGTTGGACAAAAAGTAGCTACACTTGTGAACGAAAATCTTAATGCAGGCATACATTCGGTAGAATGGAATGCTACCGGTTTTGCCAGCGGGGTATATCTGTATCGTTTGCAGGTGGGAAAATATTCGGAAACGAAGAAACTTGTTTTGCTGAGATAAAATAACCGGTCCCTGAGCGGTC
>CAYSHN010000553.1:0-2774 GCA_964430815.1 uncultured Calditrichota bacterium
GCCAACTGAAATGCCCGGGCCATTTTGGGCCGCTGTACTGCCAGCTGAACAGAACGATAGCTATCAAGGTGTATTCCTGGCTTTAAAATCAGGGCTTGAAGCAGTTCGGGTTAAGGAAGGCGTACAAACTGATTCAGGAATGATTAGTGAAGGAAGTTTCCTGATTTACTATGATGCTGCTAAAAGCAAAGCTGTGGAAGAGGTTTTTATTCAAATGGTGAACAAGCCTTTTCTGCTCAATGCACCGATGGATTGTAAGACAATGCCTCTGGTGATGCCACGGATTGCCCTGGTGGAGACTTATTTTCATGATATGGATGCCGGCTGGACCCGGTATGTGTTTGATAGTTATTCGATACCGTTTAAGGTAATCCGGCCGGGTGATTTTAAAAAAACTGATTTAAGTAAAAACTTTGATGTGGTAGTACTTCCTGATAATGATAAATCGATCCTGATGGAAGGCAAGTGGAAACCTGCCGAGAGTGAAGATTATTACCTGAGCAGTTATCCTCCTGAATATACAGAAGGTATCGGGAAAGAAGGATTTCAGCAAATACTGAAGTTCATCGATCAGGGGGGCATTATAGTATCATGGGGGAATTCCACGGATCTTTTTAAAGGTTTGTTGACACATGAGATCTCGAAGAACAAAAAAGAAGAATTCCGTTTGCCATTTAATAATATAGCCCCGGAATTAAAAAAGGCTGGTTTGTATTGTCCGGGTTCCCTGGTTAAGGTACAACTGTTACCCGGGCATATGCTTACCTATGGTATGCCGGAAGAAGTTGGTGTATTTTTCCGTGGAGAACAGGTATTTACTACCTCCATTCCTGAATTCGATATGGATCGCCGGGTAGTTGGTAAATTTCCCGAAGATAATATCTTGTTAAGTGGTTACACTGAGAAAGAAGAGAAATTGGCTAATCGTTGTGCAATGATCTGGTTGAAGAAAGGGAAAGGACAATTGGTATTGATGGGTTTTAATCCCCAGTTCAGGGCCTCGACCAGCGCAACTTATAAAATTTTATTCAATGCTCTACTTTTAAAGCAAGGATAATAAGATCCAAGCTATTGATCTTTTTTAGGTTATATAAATTATTTTTCTCAGCATTTTTATATCTACGCTTCACTTCTACTACTTTTATACTGGTATTCTGAGCTGGGCCTGACTCCTGAATCGAGTAAATTTAAGGATATTTGAAAATAACCAGGCAGAAAATAGGTGCATAAATAATCAATAATGTAAATAAAACTAAAATAATCAAAAATGTGTACGAAAATTTATCTAGAGCCATCATATCTGGAGTTATAGTTCTTGGAACATAAGGAAAAACTAAAACCACCGTATCAGGATAAACTGCTGCGTAAGAAAATATCAGAATTAGAACAGATTGTTGCGCAACAGGCTAGCGAACTCAAAGACTTACGGTTTTCAGAAAAAAGATTGCAAATGCTCTTTGAATTTGCTCCAGATTTCTATTATCTCTACGATCTAAAAGGCAATTTTATCGATGGCAATCATGCTGCGGCTGA
Organism: uncultured Calditrichota bacterium; assembly: GCA_964430815.1. Lineage (GTDB taxonomy): Bacteria > Calditrichota > Calditrichia > JAJRVZ01 > JAJRVZ01 > CAVZSQ01. Next base: position 1,534 of record CAYSHN010000553.1, read on the forward strand.
ATTGTTAGGTTACAGCAGAGAAGAACTCATCGGTAAAAATTTTTTTAAACTTAAATTATTATCTGCTGATCAAATCCCCAAGGCATTATTTCTTCTGGCCCAGAATGCGGCGGGCAAGAGTATCGGTCCCGAAGAATTTGTTTTCCGGCGCAAGGATGGTTTAAAAATGACGGTAGAAGTTCGAACCCGACCAATCAAAGTTGCCGGAAAGACTTTACTGCTGGGCCTGGCCCGTGATGTCAGTGAGAAAAAAAAGGTCGAAGAAGGTTCTGTTCAGTTGCGTAATCAGTTGGAAGAACTGGTCGAAAGGCGAACTTCCGAATTGATGGATACTAATTTGGAATTGCGGCGGGAGATCAATGAACGCAAATCTAGTGAAGAAGCCCTGCGCGAATCAGAAGAAAAATTCAGGGGTTTTGTAGAAACATCCGCCGACTTGGTATTCCGGTTAAAAAAATCAGGATACATTGAATATGTTAGTCCACGAGTTATGGAACTGTCTGGATATTCAGTTCAGGAGTTAGTGGGGAAATATATCAGTTATACTACCCCCCATGATGAAATTCCAAAGGTACTTAGTGCCTTACGAAAAGTACTTAAGGGGCATGCCCTCAATGATTTTCATATTAATCAGGTTGCCAAGGCCGGTAATTACATACCCATGGAGATAAATGCAGTGCCTATCTACCATAATGATCGGATCACTGGTATACAGGGGGTAATGCGGGATATTACCGAACGTAAGAGAATAGAAAAAATTCTTGTCGAATCGGAGGAACGTTATCGTGACCTGGTTGAAAAAACGGATCTAGCAATTTTGCTGAGTGATAATCAGGGCCGATTCAAATATTTTAATCATCGTTTAGCTGAGATTTTTGGGTGCTCTATGGAAGAGATGAGTCAACGGACCTTAACAACTCTGGCTCATCCCGATGATTGTGATTTTGTTTTGGCCTATCACCAACGTCGGATGGAGGGAAACAGGATCCCTTCCCGGCTCACCTTCAGAGGATTGCGCAAAGACGGTGGAACCATTTATGTGGAAGCGGATATAACTGCTGTCAAGGATGAAGACAAAGTGGTAGGCGCACATATTTATATGTGGGATGTCAGTGAACAAATATTAGCTCAGGAAGCTTTAAAGAAATCTGAAAACCGTCTCCGGGAACTAAATAACAATATTCGTGATGGTTTAATCTTACTTGATCTGGATGGGAATATTCTTGAATATAATCCTGCTT
>CAYSHN010000554.1:0-2773 GCA_964430815.1 uncultured Calditrichota bacterium
CGATTTGGAAGCCATAGCCGTGGGATTGCACGAAGTTTTACATGAGGATTATTTACAATACCGCATCCGTTCTACAGCATATCTGGGAGAGAAGATTTCAAGCGCCGGGGTACCCATCGTTCAACCGGTGGGCGGACATGCCGTGTACATTGATGCCAGGTCCATGTTGTCCCACATTCCGGTACACCAATTTCCGGGACAATCGCTGACGGTGGAATTGTATCTGGCCGGTGGAATTCGCAGTTGTGAGATCGGATCGGTCATGTTCGGTAAAAATGCGCAATTGGAACTGGTCCGCTTAGCCATTCCCAGAAGAGTGTATACACAGAGCCATATTGACTATGTAATCGAAGTTATATTGAATGTATTCGAAATGCGTCAACAATTACGTGGAATGAAAATAACCTGGCAACCGGAAGTTTTGCGCCATTTTACCGCCCATTTTGATTATGTCTAACTAGCATTTTTCGAATCATTTTAAATTAATTTTACAAATTATTCTGTCGAAATATACTGATAGAGATTATTATCACTACCAAGGAAGACTTTATGGCCAATCGCAAAGAAAAATTACAACGGATTATACAGATAGGGATTGAAGTTGCTCAAATCAAAGACCTTGATATATTATTGGAAAAAATCCTGAGTGAAGCACGGTCTTTGGTAAAGGCTGACGCTGGATCAATTTATATTAAAGAAGATAATACTTTAAAATTCAGTTATACCCAGAATGAAACCCTGCGCCAGAAAACAGGACCAGGGAAAAAATTGATTTATACAACCTTTTCTATGCCTATTACCAAAGGATCGATTGCCGGGTCAGTAGCTTCAAGTGGGGAATTATTGAATATTGCCGATGCCTACAAAATACCCAAGACCTCTTCTTTCGGATTTGATAGCAGCTTTGACAAGAAAGCCGGTTATGAGACCCATTCCATGCTGACTGTGCCGTTGAAAAATAACCGTGGTGACATTATCGGCGTACTACAATTGATCAATGCTCAGAATGAGAAGAAAAAAATCATCGCTTTCTGTGACGAAGATGAGTTATTAATAAAACCTTTTGCCATGTATGCCGCCGTGGCGATCGAACGTGCCCAGTTGACCCGTACTACAATTTTACGCATGATCAGTATGGCAGAATTGCGGGATCCCAAAGAGACCGGTGCTCATGTAAACCGCGTCGCTTCGTATGCACTTGAAATATATGAATACTGGGCACATAAGCAAGGAATTCTCCAGGAGGAAATCGAAAAATATCGTGATGCCTTCCGTATGGCCGCCATGTTACACGATGTCGGGAAGGTGGCTATATCCGATACGATCCTGAAGAAGCCTGCCCGGTTTACTGAGGAAGAACATGATATTATCAAGCAACATACCATTGAAGGAGCAAAATTATTCAGCGGTGCCCGTTCTGATTTTGACGAAATTGCTGCCGATGTGGCTTTAAATCATCATGAAAAATGGAATGGTACCGGTTATCCTGGTTTTGTAGATATCTATACCGGCAAAGCACTGGCCGGTTATGAAACCAGAGAAGGGAAACCGCGCCCGAAAGTAGGTGAAGAGATTCCGCTTTATGGCCGGATTGTAGCCCTGGCCGATGTTTATGATGCTCTTTCTTCCAAACGATCCTACAAGGAAGCCTGGACTGAAGATCAGGTACTGCAGACGATAAAAGATGATCGTGGCAAACATTTTGATCCTGTACTGGTTGACTGTTTTTTTGAAATCCTGGATGTGATTCACTCCATCGCTGGCCGTTATCCGGATAAAGCCTAGGGGCCGATTCAGGTAGTGGCAATTCATAAATTGCCCCTACCTGAATTACCTTTGTTATATTTACACCTCATTTTATGTTAATCGGATTATTTTCATCATCTAGCCACTGTCGCGGATTATTTTTAATATATCTTCTAATTTGTATTAATTCACTTTCATCACGGATAATATGCTCATAATAATTCCGCTGCCATAATTTGGTACCCGGAGTATTATGCAATTGATTTACATATTTGGTGGATTGATATTTAAAATATGCGATGATTTTACCCTATGTTGGGTGGGATTCATGTAATTGTCCCGGCATGTTTTGCCGTAGTAGGGGCGCGGTTACCGCGCCCCTACTACACATCGAAACATCGCCCCTGCATTTCCCAACACCACCCTTGCCATTAATATATTCACGAACAATGATGATTCCATGAAAATGATTGGGCATTATCACATATGTATCCAACTGTACGTTATTAAAGCGCTGGGATAATTATAACCAAAATTTTTCAACAATTTTACCAAAGTTAGTTAAAATGACTGATCGATTGTTTATTTCACTCAAAATACATTCTCGATCTCGAACACAAATGGTAATAAAATACAATCCTGCTTGTGAGTAATCGTATCCTTTAAGACGAATGGAATGTCGATGATGTTTGTACGGATTATATCGGGTATTCATCCGATTTATAAAATGTTAAAAAGATTTGTTATTTAATGACCTGTAGGGGCAATTCATGAATTGCCCCTACGTAAATTGCCTCTACCTAAATCGCCCCTACAGGAATTCGTCCAGTATGAATTTCCCCCTTGATTTATATACATATTTCATGCCACAGGCATATTTATCCATTTAAATAAAAAACATAAAAAATACCTTATTTTTTCTTGATTTAAGCCGAAAAATCTATTAGAATTGTGGAGTAATTTACCTTAAAGTGGAGAGAATTCCCTGAATATGGCAGTGAATGATTTTTCCGGCGAGTTTCATTTT
>CAYSHN010000555.1:0-2763 GCA_964430815.1 uncultured Calditrichota bacterium
ATACGATTCCTTCCCTGGCCGTCTGTAGAGCAATTAATTCATGATTATCAAAAGTATCATAATAAGCCGGCCCCTTTTTTCTTTCGTCCAATCTCATCACAAAATAGGTTCGTAAAATACTTTTTACCATTCGGTCAATATCTTCGACCTTTACTTTTCCTTCATTTATAAGTTGATGTGCATTTTGCAGGGCGATGGCCATAGGCATTTCTATATCCTGGCCGGATCTGGCCAGTTTTTCGCCGTCATCTACCGACCACCAATCAGTCATGACTAGCCATTTAAATTCCAGTTGTTCTCTTAAAATATCATTTATAACTACTTTACTTTGCCCGCACCATTCTCCATTTAACAAATTATAGGAAGTCATAACCGCCTTGGCCCCGGCATCAATTCCCGCCTTAAATGCGGGCAAATAGATTTCATGTAAGGTCCGCTCATCGACGATTGAATTACTCTTTCTTCTGAAAAAATCAGTATTATTAGCGACGAAATGTTTCAATGTTGCTATCGTACCGGTGCTTTGTAGTCCTTTCACGTATTCTGCGATCAGGCGGGTTCTGAGCATTGGATCTTCTCCAAAGTATTCAAAATTCCGGCCGCACTGGGAATGTCGGTAAGTATTAACACCAGGTCCCAGCAGAATACCGATACCGCCGGCACGGCATTCTTCCCCAATGGCTTCAGCATACCGGTATGATAATTCCGGATTCCAGGTAGCTGCCAGTAAAATCGGGCAGGGAAAAGCTGTTGACTTTTTTAATTGATATTCACTCAAGTCTACATCTCTGAATTTATCTCTGATATGAACACCCTGGGTAGCATCAACCATATAAACTTCATGAAGATTTAATCTGGGCAGCGGTCGAATAAAAAAATCACGGTCTCCGCCGATCAAGGCGATTTTCTCATCCAAGGACATTAGTTTCCAGACGGAGTCTGCCTTTTGCTTGGCTTGTTCATCAGTAAGGGGTACAAAATTGTTCTTCACCTTGGAAACGGATTTGGTTTCTAATTGGCTGCAACTGATAAACATAAGTATGAGTAGTAAATAAGAAATAATGGATTCTTTAAACATATTTTCCCCGCTTTAAATAAAATGGCTAGGTAGATTAATTTATATCCCAACTGCTTCATAACGACTAATCATTTCATCCAGTAACCGGTTCAGTTTATGGTCGATCATCCGCCGAGATGGTTCGCCGTCATACCAGTGGATAATCTCTGCAGCGCCGCGACTGAAAGGTATAGTCGCGATATAATCCGGTACGACTTGCTTGATCTTGGTATTGTTGAATATCATACTATGAGTTTTGTCCCCTAGCAGACTGGCGCCCCATTCCGGATCAAACCTGGCAATTATCTCAGATGGAATATGAACGATTTGCGCGCTGGTTCCTGCCGCCCGCGCTACAATTTCAAAAATCTGATTCCAGTTTAATAACTCGTCCGAGGTAATATGAAAAATCTCCCCTATGGCCCGGTCGTTTCCAATTAAACCGGTAAAACCCCTGGCAAAATCACGATGATGAGTCAAGACCCACAGCGAACTCCCGTCACCATGAACAATCACTTTTTTACCCAGGCGCATACGGTCTACAATAGTATATCCGCCATGCATGGGCAATAGTGTACAATCATAGGTATGTGACGGTCTGACAATGGTATAGGGAAACTGCTCTTCCTGGTAAGCACGAATCAGACGCTCTTCACAGGCGATTTTAGCCCGTGAATATTCCCAGTATGGATTGCAGAGGGGTGTTGACTCATTGACTGGCAGACTGAGCGGCGGGGTTTGATAAGCGGAAGCTGAACTGATAAAGATGTACTGCAAGGTACGATCCCGGAATAAATTGAGATCCATCTCGATATGCTCCGGTGTAAAAGCAATCCAGTCCACCACGACATCAAACTTTTTATTACCAAGCACCGATTGAACAGAAGCGCTATCACGAATATTAGCCTCTAAGCGCTTAGCCTCTAAGGGAACCGGTCTGCTCGTTTGGCCACGGTTCAACAGGTAAAGTTCTATTCCACGCTCCACGGCTAATTGTGAACAAGCTGAACTGATAATACCTGTACCACCGATGAATAGAACTTTCATGATCGTTTTTCTACTCCCGGATCACTTCATCTACGTAATGCAAATCTGCATATAAAATAAAAAAGCTTTAAACCAAAGGCAATTTCTCAAAATCGGTTTTGTATCCCAGTACTTTGAGTCATATCCGTGGATGAACAACGGCGTGTTACAAATTCATTATAACCATCTCTATGGTTTATTTTGATATAAGCAGGTTTTCACGATTTATAGCAATACTTATGTGTCCTGTATAATTATACATATATTCATATAAAAATACTTGTTTTATAGAAAAAAATTATTTAGACTTAACACTTATTTTTAAAAATACGACGTTAAACTTTATCCCGGATGAATTATAAGTTAGTATGCATATAAAAGAAATAGTAATATTTTTTTTGTTTATAAAGGAGAAATAGTATGCCCGAGAAAAAAAGTAAGGTAGTGAAGTCTGCCACTCATACAGTTGAGAAGCAAAAAGCATATAATGCTTTTGAAATAGCCAAACGGCATTTTGATACAGCAGCAAAATTCCTGGATTTGGATCATAATATTCAGCAACAAATGCGACTGCCGGAAAGAGAATTGACGGTCAATTTTCCGGTAAAAATGCGGGATGGTGATTTCAAGATGTTTACCGGTTATCGCGTTCAGCACAATACTGCTCGCGGACCGGCTAA
>CAYSHN010000556.1:0-2758 GCA_964430815.1 uncultured Calditrichota bacterium
CTACAGCCATACTGGATCCGCTAACTAAAAATGCTGTGACCGAATTCTGGCCGTTCTCATTATCTATAATAAAAATCTTTCTATTCGCTCTAATATTGGCTTGGATCAATATGGTCTTAGACTATACCAAAATAATAATTGTGAGACACGATTTTAAAAGTATAGTTAAGGCATTGTCTTATTCATTAAAATTTGTTTGGGGTAATTTTGCCAGAACTTATGGGATCTATGTGGGATTATTAATAATAGCTATTGGTTTTCTAATTATCTATCTGGGAATAGAACAGCTCATTAACATAAATAAGATAGTTGGAATATTTTTGTTTTTTATTGTAACGCAAATTTACATACTTTCCAGAATATGGTGGCGGATAAATTATTATTACGTACAGGGGGCATTCTATTTTAGGACTGCAGCCTTAATATTAAATTAAAAATTATTTTCTTTGGATCTACATGTTCTTGTCTCAATGTTTTTGGTAGAAAAAGCCGAATCTGACGAAAGTTAACATATTGCATCCACTACGAGATTTATTTAATCAAAGTACTGTTTATTCAATTGGAAATGTAGCGATTAAGATTGTCGGCTTATTTCTGATTCCGCTGTGTTTAAATCCCAAATATTTATCAGTTGCTGAATTCAATCTTTGGGGAATTATTGTTCCGGCGTCGCAAATATTAGTTATCGTGATTGGATTGGGATTGAATCAAAGTGTTATCCGCTATTATGCGGATTCAATAAACTTGGCTAATCAGAAATCACTGATCAGTACAATTTTTATAGTGACTTTGATTATATCGGTTCTGCTGACAGCAGTTGGTATGGTCATTTCATATTATATTTTCACACAAAAATATTTCTGGATTATAATCGTATTATTATTTTATGTAGTTATTGAAACGATCATGCGCGTTCCTGTAGATTTACTGCGAGCTCAAGAACGTCCCACATTATATGCCAGTGTAAATTTATTGAAAGTTATATTTACCTTTGCTCTGACAATTTATTTTTTAGTCAGCACTCGTATGGGCATTTGGGCATTATTATGGGGTCAACTGATAGGGTCAACAGTCATCTTAATGTACATGCTATTATTACAACGGCGGTTTCTATTTAATCAATTTTCCTGGCCCTGGCTTGAAAAAGCAATTGGGTATGGTAGTCCACTAATATTGGCAGGTTTAAGCAGCATTTTTTTAAACATGGGTGACCGGTTTCTGATAGAATATTTTATGGGTAAGAATGCAGTTGGTCCGGTGGCTATCTATACTTTAGCGGTGCAAATCGCCGGCGTTCTCAATATGTTCCTGGTACAATCATTTAATTCAGTATTTATAATTATTGCCATACGTAGTTTAAAAAATTCAGACCATAGTGCTTCTTTTTACCGTAGCACCTTTCGTATTTATGGCCTGCTCTTATTACTTTTTGGAATGGGTGTAAGCATTATCGCGCCTGAGGGTATAGAATTATTGATACGTTATTTTAATAGTGATCCCATTTATAAAAATGCTTCCTGGTTGGTTTCATTAATTACTTTTGGGTACGTCTTCCTGGGTATGACGACCGTTGTTGTAATTGGATTAAATATATTGAAACGCACTGGATTAATCTCAGTGACGATTATCATCGCGATGTTTTTTAATTTAATTATTAATTGTATTTTAATTCCACTATATGGTCTTTGGGGGGCTGCGCTGGCCACAATCCTGGCCTACGCCCTTTTATTTATTCTTACCTACTACCTGGCTGAACATATTTATCCGGTAGGTTATCCTGTTTTCTTTTTCATAAAATGGTTTACCGGCATTTCGCTTCTGGTCATTTTTTTACTAGTCTGGCCAGCTGGTACATTATTCTTTCGTTTGATTATTAAAATCTCTATTTTTCTCGTACTAATTTTATTTTTGGTGATTTTATACCGGAAAGAGATTCGGAATTTAATACAGCGCACTCAGTTATCAATAAGGGATTCAGCTAGATTAAATGAAAAATAATTAGAATAATGCAAAAAACCGATTCGGCTTGTCGTTTATTGGTCTTGACTTATGGTTCCTGGGATCATTCCAGTTCGCGTGAACGTGCCTTAAAATATTTACCGTTATTAAATTCTACAGGAAACCTTACTATCTCCTGGATACCCCGGGTTCCGCTAAGCCCCAAGTCATCAGTAAACAGGATATTATTCCCGATCCATAAGCAATGGCTAAAGATCAAACGCTCATATATCTTGGTATTTTATAAATGGGATCTGGTGCTCATTCAGCGGCTTTTTTTGCCAGCGTGGATTTTGAAGCACTTAAATAAGAAAAAAATATCCATTTGTTATGACTTTGATGATGCCATCTATTTAGATAAACCAGGGAAATCAACGAATCGTGAATATACAGCTGCCATGATTCGAGCAGCAAGTAAGGTTATAGTTAGCTCGGCTGAATTAGTGGCATTCTGTAAAAATTATAATTGCAATCCTGATCTGATCGTAACTCCTGTAGACACCATTCGTATTGTACCTAAAATAAAAAATGCTGAGGATTCTATATTTGTAATTGGATGGACTGGTTCCCATTCGACTACAATATATCTGGAAGAAATAGCCCGGCCATTAGTTAAAGTATCTAAAATTCGGAAAATAAGTTTGTTAACAGTAGGGGCAGATCCAGGATTTACAATTCCTGAGTTATCAATAACCAGAGTAAACTGGACGTATTTAGAAGAACCAAAATTTCTACAGCAAATGACTATAGGAGTTATGCC
>CAYSHN010000557.1:0-2753 GCA_964430815.1 uncultured Calditrichota bacterium
TACAGCCATGCCGCTGGGATTGGATACTCCTTCAACCATAGGATTAGCGCTGGTCGTTCTCGGTCCGGCCTTCATCGGTTTAAAAGCTGAAGGGTATTCTGAACATGACGCAGCCATGATGACCTGGTATATCGGTATGGCCACCATGATTTTCATGGGTATCATTAAACTCATTTTCTCGTTCTTCGGCAACTGGGTGCAGCGCATTGTTCCTCAGGCCGGACTGTTGGGTTCACTGGCCGGTATCGGACTCGGACTCATCGCGATGACTCCCTTGATCGATATTTTTGGCATGCCCCTGGTTGGAGTAATTGCTCTGGGTTTGATCTTTTACACTCTCATTGCCGGTATCCGGCTACCGGGAAAAATTCCGGGAGTACTTGCTGCTGTGGTCAGCGGTACTGTGCTCTATTATCTGATCGGACCGACCGGAATTATAGGCGGGATTTATGCTGGTCCGCCACCGCTTGACTTTCATTTTGGATTCCCTGTGCCGACACTTGATTTTATGAATGGTATTATACCCGCTCTGAAATACCTGCCCTTAGCCATTCCTTTTGCCATTCTCACAGTAGTGGGCGGCATCAATGTGACCGAAAGTGCCCGGGTTGCCGGGGACGATTACCGGACCCGTGATATTCTGCTTACTGAGGCGCTGGCAACACTCCTGGCTGGAATCTGTGGCGGTGTGGCGCAAACGACCCCTTATATAGGCCTTCCAGCATATAAAAATATGGGATCTCGTGCCGGGTATACTTTACTAACTGGTATTTTTGTTGGTCTGGGTGGCATCCTTGGATATGTCTCTTTTATTGTTGAACTGATCCCACGGGCAGTTCTGGCACCGATCCTTGTTTTTGTCGCCCTGGATATCGTAATGCAGGCATTTCAGGCTGCACCCCGAAGACATGCTGCGGCAGTTGCTTTTGCTTTTTTCCCGACGATCGCCCGGTTGCTGGCCATTAAACTCAGCGATCCGCAATCGGTTCTGCCGGAAATTTTCAATAAATTAATGACCTTACCCGGCAAGTCATTACCCGAGTTACAGGTTATTATAGCCCTGGGTAACGGATTTATTGTAACGGCCATGTTGTGGGCTGCATTTCTGGCTGAACTTATTGACCGGCGACTGAAAATTTCAGCATTGTACCTTTTACTTCTGGCGGGTTTTTCATTCTTTGGTATCATTCATTCGGCACTGCCGGATGGCGCCATGTATTTGCCGTGGAACCTGAACGGTACCGTCCGGCAGGTGCCCTATCAGTTCTCAATCGCTTATCTGGCACTGGCAGTTATGTTCTATCTACTCTCCTGGACCAGGGAGAGTCAAAATTTACCTGCCGCAACAGAGCGCTAAAACAGGAAATCATTTTCGGAATTAAAGCCATGAAAACAAAAACGTTAAGTGATCAAGCACCATTCAAACGTCCTCATGTCTGTCCCTGGTGGTTTTGTTTTACCTTCGACAATGTTTTCAGAAAACTATTTCACAATCCCGAACACATGCTGGCGTCCTATATTACTGAGGGATCTACGGTTCTGGATATCGGGGCCGGTATGGGTTATTTTACTATTCCCATCGCTAAAATAGTAGGGGCTTCCGGAAAAGTTATTGCAGCAGACTTGCAGCAAAAAATGTTGACAGCCATATATAAACGTGCCCGCAAAGCCCAGCTGGTAGACCGGATTATCTTTCATCAATGTACTCCTGAAAAAATCGAAGTTACAGAACCAGTAGATTTTTGTTTATCTTTCTGGATGCTTCATGAGGTACCTGATCAACACTCTTTTTTAAGCGAGATCTCAGCTATCCTTAAACCCGGTGGATTTTTGTTGCTGGTGGAACCTAAACTACATGTAAACAGGAAAAATTTCATAATCTCAGTGGAAACTACCAGAGCAGTCGGATTATCGGTTATTGATTGGCCCGAGATCCTTTTCAGTTATTCGGTATTACTGCAAAGGGTGTTATAAAATTTAAGCATATATAAAAAATCAACTTAAACCTTCTACAAAATATAAAAATTGCACATCTACATGATTTATATTAGATTGATTTTATCCATTCTACTTAAATAAATCAGGAGGGTGAAATGGAACTAATTATCAGTCTTTTGAGTGGGGCTGTTGGTGGTAATATTGCTGGTGGTCTCTTAAAAAACTATAACCTTGGAACTCTCTGGAATTCAGTAGTCGGCATTCTGGGCGGCGGCTTGGGCGGTCAAATACTGAGTGCTCTGGGTGCAGGCGGAGCTGCTGCACCGACTCTGGATCTTGGCAACATTATAGCGAATGTCGCCTCATCCGGCGTAGGTGGCGGTGTTTTGATGATTATCGTGGGTTTGATTAAAAAAATGGTAGCAAAGTAAAACTGATTAAAGCTGATCATCTGTAAATTTTTTTATTCAGATGATCAGTTTATCCTTATTTTTTATTTAATCTTAACTTCAATTGAAAATCATTAAATAGTTTCTTTCGAATCGGTACATAATTAGCGAGTTATATAGTAATACGCCGAAAAGAAGGGTTGTTTATACTTATTAACAGGCATTATTATTGAAAAATCCTTCCACGGCAATTAAATTCTAAGGGATTGTCAGAATATGAACAATCCTGATCTATTATTTAAGTTTATCAATAATTTTATTTATGAAAAATTCACTTTCATTATCCAAGGATAAAATAAATATTATCCTGTTGGAGAATGTCCATCAGCAAGCGGTTGAGGTATTCAGGGAAAATGGATACACTAA
>CAYSHN010000558.1:0-2750 GCA_964430815.1 uncultured Calditrichota bacterium
AACCCGGAACCAATCCCGGTTTTCTATACCAGCAAAATACACTGCGAGATGCGATTACCGCCGCCTGCAATTTGAATATATTCAATAATCATTGTGACCGGGTGCGTATGGCCAATATTGCCCAGATCATCAATGTATTACAGGCAGTAATCTTCAGCGATGAAGAGCAGATGGTTCTTACTCCGACTTATTATGTGTTCGATCTGTTTAAAGTTCACCAGGATGCCCTGATGATTCCATTAAAGATAGAAACGGCGGATTATCTATTGGCTGATCAAAAACTACCGGCCGTCAATGCTTCCGCTTCGTTAGATCAACAGGGCAGAGTTCATATTTCCTTATGTAATATTAATCCCCGGACCAGGCAGAAGATTTCCTGTGAGTTAATCAGATTTAAAGCCGTAGGTGTTTCAGGACAAATTTTAACTGCCAGTAAGATGAATGCACATAATACATTTGCCAATCCAACTGTTGTGGTGCCGATAAAATTTACGGATTTCAAATTAAACAGTAACGGTCTAGAAATAAGTCTGCCAGCCAAATCGGTAGTGGTTTTGGAATTGACGGGGAAACATGAATTACCACCGGCCCTGGATATAGAAAATCCCAAACTCGGAATTAACTTTAGTTATTATGAAGGGCAATGGGATAGAATTCCGGGTTTTGAATCTCTCCCCACCAAACGAACGGGCGTACTTGAAAATATTGTTATACCGGCAGAAAATTCAGGTGAAAATTTTGGGGTACAATATAAAGGATATATCAAAATACCTGCTGATGGTTTATATACATTCTATGTTAACTCGGATGATGGTTCTGATCTGTGCATTGATAAAAAAGTGGTGGTCGATAATGACGGACGCCATGCTCCGCAGGAACAGTCTGGTACGATTGTTCTGAAGGCCGGTTTCCATGAAATTAAAGTTGGATTCTTTCAGGGACCGGGGGGTAAAGTGCTTGAAGTCGGCATTGCAGGTCCCGGTTTAACCAAACAAATTATTCCAGCTCGCTTGCTATTTCAAAAGGAGATTGAAAAATGACCGAATTATTCAGACAAATAATAAATTCATCGGCCATAAATAAAATCGCTATTGTACTCCTGATTTTTTTATTTGACAGTGTCAGTCCGGATCTAATCGCAGCAACTGCCGATAAGAATAAGAACATAAAAGTTGCCAACCAGGTACAGTTCAAAGCATATCCTTTCGAACTGAACGCAGTGCGTTTACTAGATGGACCCTTTAAACAAGCCCTGCGACTTGACGCTGATTATTTACTGCGGTTGGAAGCGGATCGCTTGCTGAGCGGATTCAGGAAAGAGGCGGGTTTAACGCCGAAAGCGGAGGGTTATGGAGGATGGGAAAAAGAGGGAATTGCCGGTCATTCACTTGGGCACTATCTCTCTGCCTGCGCTATGATGTACGCTTCAACAGGGGACGATCGTTTTCGTGACCGGGTTAATTATATTGTCGATGAGTTGGCACTGTGTCAGAGAGTCCAAGGTGATGGTTACGTGGCGGCGATTCCCGACGGCCGCAGAGTTTTTGCTGAAATTGCTGCTGGCAATATCCGGGCTAAAGGATTTGATCTGAATGGCATCTGGGTACCCTGGTATACACTGCACAAGCAATTGGCTGGATTGCTGGATGCACAGTATTATTGTAATAATCAAAAAGCCTTAAAGGTAGCCAGAAAACTTGCCGATTGGGCTCAGGAAATAACTAAAAATCTGGATGAAGCACAATTCCAAAAAATGCTGGCCTGTGAGCACGGCGGCCTGAATGAGGTTTTAGCAGAATTATATGCCCGTACCGGCACTGAAAAATATTTAACTCTCTCTAAACGCTTCCATCATAAATTTGTTCTCGATCCTCTGACCCACCAAGAAGATAAACTGGCTGGACTTCATGCCAACACCAATATACCCAAACTGATCGGTTTGGCCAGACGGTATGAAATTACTGGCGATCTCAGCGACAAAACCGCAGCGGAGTATTTCTGGGATAGAATGGTTTATCATCATTCTTATGTCATTGGCGGGAACAGTTCATATGAATACCTTTCCGAAGCGGATAAACTGGATGACCGTCTGAGTAATAACACCTGTGAGACGTGCAATACCTATAACATGTTGAAATTAACCCGACACCTGTTTTGCTGGCAGGTCAAGACTGCATATGTCGATTATTATGAAAGGGCGCTTTACAATCACATTCTCGCTTCACAGCATCCAGACAGCGGTATGTTCTGTTATTATATTCCGCTTAAACCAGGCGCTTTTAAGGAGTATTCTGATCCGTTCGATAGTTTCTGGTGCTGCGTTGGCACGGGTATGGAGAATCATGCTAAATATGGCGAAAGTATTTACTTCCACGATGATAACAGTTTATGGATTAATCTCTACATCGCCTCGGAATTAGATTGGGCCCAAAAAGGACTTCGTCTGAAACAGGAAACAAATTATCCTGAAAACGATAAAATCCATTTTAGTTTACATGTTAAAAAACCTCAAAAACTCACTTTGCGATTTCGATATCCCTTCTGGGCGCAAAATGGAATCACTATTCTGGTAAATGGTAAAGCTCAGCCGGTTAATACGGCTCCTGGTAGTTATGTCGAAGTGGAGCAAACCTGGAAAACCGGGGATACCATCAAAGTCACCATCCCCATGTCGTTACGCCTGGAATCGATGCCGGATAATCTTCGGCGGGTCGCCATTTGTTATGGACCGCTGGTGCTAGCTGGAGAAC
>CAYSHN010000559.1:0-2750 GCA_964430815.1 uncultured Calditrichota bacterium
CCCCAGTTCGGCCGGTGGGATTATACCGAAAAGGCAGAGTATCTGGCTCTAATCTGGGGTACTGCTATTATGGCTTTCACCGGGTTGGTACTGTGGTTTCCTGAATTTTTTATGAACTTTCTGCCGACCTGGATGTTTGAAACCTCCGAAGTTATCCATTATTTCGAAGCCTGGTTGGCTACGCTGGCCATATTCATCTGGCACTGGTTCTTTGTCATATATCATCCTGAAAAATATCCGATGAGCCTGACCTGGTTGGACGGTAAAATAAGTGAAGAAGAACTGCAGCATCATCATCCGGAAGAATACGCGGCAATAGAAAAACAAAATAATCAGACTGAGACAGATCTGAATTAAGTTAAAACCAGATGCTGTCTTTTGAAATTATTTGAAAGTAATACTAAAGCATTAAATAATATTAGTGAGGTTTGACTGTGAAAGTATTAATTATTTTTGTCAGCCTGTTCTTGCTGGTATTGATTTGGTCCTGTACCGACGAAATAACACCAGCCCCCAGTGTCACTCATCCCGCAGGTTGGACCGAGCTTAGTTCAACTGAATTCCATGGTAATAAAGCCATGGCTGTCGGATATGAATCTTGCGTCACCTGCCATGGCAGCGATTACCGGGGCGGTTCCAGTGATGTTTCCTGTTATGATTGTCATAGTGAAACAACCGGCATGGAAGCGTGTAACCTCTGTCACGGTAATAGTAATGCTTCGGCTTCAGACATTACCTCCTGGGCTCCACCGGAGGATTTAACTAATAATACGCTGACAACAGCAATCGGTGTCGGTGCACATCAGATACATCTAAGTGGTGATACCTGGAGTACAGCCTTCAATCGTAACTGTAACCTGTGCCATACACCTCTAACCGGATTTGCCGATCCAAATCATATTGATAAACAAGCAGGAATTAATATTCAATTTGGAAAAACTGCCACCTGGCAAGGAAAAGTATCTCCACGCTGGGATCATTCAACAGAGTCCTGTAATAATACCTATTGTCATGGGAATTTTGTCTTTAAAAAATCTGAAAGTGCCTATCCCTTCGCTTATGAAACCGATTTTATCCTGGGTAATAATCAAGAGATGATCTGGACAAAAGTTGGATCCGGACAGGCGGATTGCGGAACCTGCCATTTAATGCCACCGATGGGACACATTGATCGGGCAGGATGTAATAATTGCCATGGAACAGTTGTTGATGCGGATAATAACATCATCGACAAGAGCAAACATATCAACGGCAGGATTGATTTGAATTAAATGGTATTTAAGTACCTTAGTACCTTTGTCCCTTATTTAAGCAACGCCGATACCGAGCGTTTGTTGTTAATGTTATAAATCACCTGAGCAAACAGCGGGGCAATAGATACTTCTACATACCAGGGCGTTTTTTTGACAAAGTCTTCACCCCAGAATACAGCATCAGTCCCTATCACACGTTTAAGTTCTCCCTTGGTAAATGCTTCTTGCAGCACATCCAGGGCCGGAGGATTGAAAAAGGGGAGACTGCAGGCAGCATAGATGTCGCGCGCGTGATGATGCCGTAGCAATTTGGCGGCATTGACAATGGTACCCCCGGTACCGATCATGTCATCAGGGATCAGTATGTCTTTATCGCGTACATTCCCTACCAATCTCATACTTTCAATGACACTGCTCTTAGAATAATCGCGGGCTTTATCGACGATAGCAAAATCGGTCTGCAGTCGTTGGGAATAATATCGTGCTTTTTCGGCACTGCCGACATCGGCAGCGGCCACTACCATATTATCTGTAGGGAAATGCTTGCGGATATAACCGATCAGAGTATTAGAAGCATGCAGGTCTTCCAGTTTGGTACGGTTGAAGAAGCCCTGGATGGCTTCAGCATGAATATCCAGAGTGATCACGCGATTGGCACCCGACATTTCCATGAATGCAGCAATCTGTTTGGCGGTGATGCCTTCTCTGGTTTTTTTTCGTTCCTGACGGGAATAAGGGAATTGTGGACTGATCACAGTGATCGAATCGGCGTCAGACTGGTAAGCGGCGTTGATGGCCGTCAGCAATGCCAGCAAATTATCATTGATACTTTTAGGGGATTGTGGATCGTCAATAGCCTGTACGATGTACAAATCCGCACCGCGAATATTATCTTTGATAATAGTTTTAATTTCTCCATTAGCGAAGGTTATCTCTTCGGAACGTATGATTTCCAATTGACCCACTTTTTTTTCTTGCTGGATAATCTTATTTAAATGATTCAAAATGCGCCGGGCCAGTGGTAATCCGGAGGCACAACTCATCAGGCATAATTCACCTCTGGTTTGGCCAGTATTATTGATGCGGGTTGTTTTCATCAATGCTTCCTTTATTCTACTTTTATATAACCGGGAAAATGTTTCTGAATGATGGCCAGGGTCGGCGAATGAATCCTGCCGTTACTGGCGACAATATATGAATTATCTAAAAAATGATTCTGACCCCAGAAATCAGTTACTGTTCCACCCGCTTCTTCAACCAGCAACGATCCTGCCGCACAATCCCACGGATTTAACCCAAGTTCCCAAAAGGCTTCATAGCGTCCTGCTGCTACATAAGCCAAGTCAATGGCGGCACTACCCAATCTTCTGGCGCTGGTTATCTGCCGGAAAATATCCTCAAAACAGTTCATATAAGCAGGAAGAAAATTTTTAAATTTAAATGGACAACCGGTCGCAAATAAACAATCCTCCAGATGATCGGT
This sequence comes from uncultured Calditrichota bacterium, assembly GCA_964430815.1. Classification (GTDB taxonomy): domain Bacteria; phylum Calditrichota; class Calditrichia; order JAJRVZ01; family JAJRVZ01; genus CAVZSQ01. The sequence continues at coordinate 2,737 of CAYSHN010000559.1, forward strand.
CTGATTAACCCGGA
>CAYSHN010000560.1:0-2747 GCA_964430815.1 uncultured Calditrichota bacterium
TAAAAATAGATTCTTCGGCTGTTAAAAATTTTGAATTATCGCTTCAGAAGAATCGCAATCAAACGGAAGTTTGGACTGATCTGGGTACGGCTTACATGCGTATGAAAAAATGGGAGCAGTCGGCAGATGCTTTTCAACGACGAATACTACTAGATTCTACTTCGGCCTCAGCTTATGTAAATTATGCATTATCGAATATGGTTCTTACTAGATGGGAAAACGCCCGCAAAGCACTATACAAAGCACTTAGTATACAACCAACCTATCTCAAAGGGCATCTGCATCTGGCCCGCTGTTTGTCCCAGATGGATTCCGCTGTGGCAGCCCGGGCACAGTATCAACAAACTATCGAACTGGCTGAAAAACAACAATCTGTTAATTATAAGGCAGAAATAGGTGAAGCGTATAAAATGATCAGCTTCTCCTACCTGTTGGAAAAGAATCTTCCTAAAGCCCTGGAGGCGTTAACCAAAACGGTGGAATATAAAAACGATGACACCGAAGTACATCTATGGCGGGCCCAGACATTGCATGCCCTGGATAAACGAAAAGAGGCTGAAGTCGAATATCAAAAGGTTTTGAAACTGGATCCAAACAACAAAGAAGCTAAAAAGGGATTGGAAATTTTAGCTCAATATAACTGATCAAACTGTGATTCAAATTATATATTTATAATATAAGAAACTGTTAAATTTTAGGGAGGGTTTACCATGCACCGACAAACTATTAAAAATGCACTGCTATCATTACTGATTATTTTGCTAGTCGCAGCCTGCACGAAAAAAACGGAGGTCGTAACTATTACCGGGTGGGAAATATTTGATGACTTTATTTCCAAGATCGCTTTTAATTATCCTAAAGACTGGACTATTTCTCAAGATCAAACAGGTGTAATGGTATACTCAAATCCCGAAGTAATTTCCCGCTTTACCGATTTAACGCCCACCGGTCCCGATGGTGTGCGGTTAGTTGTCGGCAGAACGAAAATGGATTCCCTGATGACCTTTGATCAATATGTCAACAAAATGCGGGACGATTTATCGGCATCGGGCTATGATGTAAAACCCATCGAGAATAAAATTCTGGCAACTGTCCCTGGAAAATCCTTCGAGTGTTCGGGATTCCTGGATAACCGTAATAAACTTTCTTCTACAAGAATATTTGCTCTGAAGGATACCATGCTCTATACGGCGAGTTATGAAGGCTTCAATAAAGCTTAAGATTTAAATAAATTTGTCCTGGATTCACTACTCAACTCCTTGAAATTTACCGAAACAGGACCCAAGGTGGTGGGCGACGATCCGGCTATGCCCTCTTCCAATTTCGCGGATTTCAGCAACAGTTATTTTAGCCTTAAATATCCTGATAATTTTGATCTTACCACCCCTACTGCCAAAGCACCGTCAGAATTTTCACTGGATATTCGCGGTTATCGGCAGGACAGTAATGTTCACCTGGATATTATCCCGGCTAAAGGTTTATCCCTGGAAAAAGTGGTCGAACAAAATTCCAAAATCTATAAAGCAGTATCAAAAGGAAGTGTCACCATAGATGGTGTTAATACTTCTTATCTCGATTATCGTCCGGTAAAGGAGATTAACAGCCGGGTTTATTTTCTAGTCAAAAATGATCGTATCTTCCGCGTAATTTTTAATTATTATTCACCGATGAAAGAAAAGTATATTGCGACTTTCGAAAAAGTGGTATCTTCAATTAAGGTGAAATAACCGATATTTATCAAAAGTTTCATTGCCCGCTATTTTCCCTGATAAAGAGATAGCGGGCATTTTTTTTGCTCATTTTATTACTATTTTAAATTTCCGGACTTCCTGCTCCCCGTTCTCATCTACCAGAGTCAGAATATGTTCACCGGCATCCGCTACCAGGGCCAGTTCATGAATGTCCCTGGTAGTCCCCATATAAACGTTATCCAGATGCCAGTAAATGGTGGATTGCGGATTCCGGGTCGCGGCCTTAAAAACAGTTCGTCCCCTTTGTCCATCTATCTCCAGCGGAATGAAGATAGTACTGTTTTTTTCCGGATAAATAATGGAAAAAGATGAATTGGTGGTACTTTCGACCAACCCGCGGCAATCTTCACGCAGGGGTGGTAAAGGCAGGTAATCGGAATGTTTGCGAATATAATACCATTCCATTGTCGGCGTTAAAACAAACCAGTTTTTATTTACGATCCCGCTCAATGGTTCACAATCCGCATGCACCTGCCAGCGTAAACTGTGATCAAAATGTACAGTCTGGCAATAAGGACAAACGGCAGTCTGAACCCCGGCCAGGGGAACACGGATGATGAGACCTTCAGCACAATTAGGTCCTCGCCGATAACCACTCCGGTTGCACACTTCGATCAATTCCAGATCCCCTTCCGGGCAGTTAAACCATTCTGCTGATGGTAATAAACCAAAAATTTCAAATAAGATGGGGGCTGCCGTTTTAATTCCTACCAAATCCGGTCGTCCTTCTCCATCGGCATTACCTACCCATACCCCTACTGCATACAGGGGTGTTACACCGATAGCCCAGGCATCACGGTAACCGTAACTGGTCCCGGTTTTCCAGGCAATCTCCCGGTTGGAAATAAAATCCCGCCAGGCACCCTCTTCATCTGGACGGGTAACTTCCAGCATGGCCTGCAGTGTCAGCCAGCAAGAGCCTGCCCGTAAAGGGCTATCTGGATTGGATTTGTTTAAGGAAAGATTCGGTTCAACAGTAGTTTTGTAAGGTTCTTT
>CAYSHN010000561.1:0-2746 GCA_964430815.1 uncultured Calditrichota bacterium
TGCTTCCCTGACCGTAGCTATCGCCCTGGCCATCGGCATCGGTATACAAAATTTTCCTGAAGGAGTGGCCGTATCGGTTCCGCTACGCCGGGAAGGACTTTCACGATCAAAATGCTTTTTTTATGGGCAGGCCTCTGCCATCGTCGAACCAATTGCCGGTGTGATCGGTGCAGCTCTGGTAGTGCTAATGAGACCAATTCTACCCTATGCCCTATCCTTTGCCGCCGGTGCTATGATTTACGTAGTAGTCGAGGAATTAATCCCTGAATCCCAGCAGGATAAGAATACAGATATTCCCACCATCGGCGCCATGTTCGGCTTCGCCGTGATGATGATGCTGGATGTGGGACTAGGATAAAGTAAACGTGGCACTCAGGCGCCAGGGCACTAAGGCACTGAGTAAAGTACCTGAGTCCCTTAGTACCTAAGAAACAATTACTAAAATAGTCCCTTCTGGAAACGGAGTGGTATCGACCTGTCTGCTGCCAGGCAGGCGCAGGCGGGGTGACGGGGTGAGTGGTGAAATCTTATAATAATAAACTGGTTGCCGCAACTCTTGAGGTGCGGAAGAGAGTATAACAATTTTCGACAACATAAAATAACCTGGAGGATTAAATGAAATTCCAGACTTCCCTTTTCAGGTTTATTCCATGCTCGCTTTTGATGATCGGTGCGGTAATAATTATTACCGGATGCATTCATTCTAGCGGGAAAAAGAATTTGTCTAATGATATATCCAGTCCGGTTGATCAAGAACCACACCCCTGGCGGGGTGAAAAACTCTTTGATGATCCGGAAAATTTTCAATTTCTTATTATCGCCGATCGTGCCGGTGGAAACAGACCCGGCATCTTTGAGCAGGCGCTTGAAAAAACTAATTGGCTGCAACCGGAATTTGTCATGTCAATCGGCGATCTGATTGAGGGGTATACGGAGGATCTGAATACCATCGAAAACCAATGGCAGGAATTTTTTACCCTGCTGGGTAAATTACAGCCCCGTTTTTTCTTTGTACCCGGCAATCATGATATCAGTAATAATCTGCTGTTACTGGAATGGCACAAACGTTTTGGCCCGCCCTACTATCATTTTATTTATAAAAATGTCTTATTTCTGATTCTTAATACGGAAGATCCTGTCCATGGTGCGATTAGTCCTGAACAAACAGCCTATTGTTTAAATGTACTACATAAATATAAAAACGTACGCTGGACCCTGGTATTCATGCATGAACCGCTCTGGCATTATGGTGGTATTAAAGGTTATCTGCCTATAGAATCGGTTTTAAAAGACCGTCCTTATACCGTTTTTTCCGGGCATTATCACCAGTACCTTCATTCCCAAAAAAATGGTCGTGACCACTACATTCTGGCCACCAGTGGCGGTGTCAGCGAACTGCGTGGATACCAATTTGGTGAATTCGATCAACTGGTCTGGGTAACCATGACCGGTGAGGGACCACAAATTGCAAACCTGGCCATTGATGGAGTACTGTCGGCAGAAATTGTCAATGATTCTACCTATAAAATGGTTCAGACCCTGCGCGATGGAACCTGGGTAAATATTGAACCTGCAGTAAATCCCACAGCGGAACTGAAGGCGATCAATACCACCATTCAGCTCAGTAATCCGGCTAAATACCCATTAAAAGTTAAATCTCAATTTCCGAATTCCACCGAAATCCAATATTCTCCCGGGCACATCGAAATGGTTGTCCCGGCTGAAAGCACAAAAGAAATTCCACTTCAGCTCAGTTTACTGCAGGCAGCATTAATTAACGCCATGGAACCACTATGGCTTGATTTCTCCAGCTCCTATTTATATCAACAGGATAGTTCTCTTACCCTGCCACAGAGATGTGAACTTGTATTAGACTGGCAGCATAATTGTCCCAGAGCCCTGACGGTTGGGGACATTAATGGAAAAATCGATGACTGGGACACTTCTCTGTTCATCCAATGCCGGCGTCCACAAGCTTTTATAGAAGGCTGGGATTGGCACGGCGTACAAGATGGTTGGTTCCAATTCGCTACTGTCTACGATCGGGATAATCTGTATCTGGCTGTGGAATTTTTTGACGACCATACATTGATCTATCCTGACAAACCAGAACTAAAGCAGGACAGGATCTACATTGAAATTGATCCTGCTCCGGAATTAAAAAAGCTCTCGAAATCTGCTCCAGAAAAAATATTGAAGATACAGTTGTCAGCAGGATTGGAAGTTGGAAAACCGGCCATCAGCGATTCTTCAATTCAAGCCGCACTGGCGGTAAATCCCGACAAAAACATGATCGCTGAACTGGCGATTCCCTGGCAACTTATCTATAAAGAAGAAAAAACCTCCAGATCTGTTTTCCGCTTGAATATCGTCATAATGGATCATGATAATCCGACCAGCACCAAACCGTCTATATTATTATGGCGACCGAAATGGGATTCAAAAAAGAACTATACAGGATCAGGAATATTCACTAAAAAATAGACTACTTAATAATTAGCCAGACCTATTTGTAATGGCGCTTTTCTAAAACTTTAACAACCTGAGTGAAGGTAACTTTCTTACAGGCCATCAAAACCAGCAGGTGATAAAGCAAATCGGCAATTTCATTTTCCAGTCGATCACCTTTTTTATCCAGGGCTGCTATAATCGCCTCCGTGGCCTCTTCCCCTACCTTCTGGGCAACCCGGTTTAATCCTGCAGCAAATAAACTAGATGTATACGAAGTTTCCCGTGGATTAATTTT
>CAYSHN010000562.1:0-2744 GCA_964430815.1 uncultured Calditrichota bacterium
TGTTATGGGGGCACGCATGATGGGCGCTGGCTTCGGTGGCTGTACTATAAACCTGGTCCAAAATCAGAAAGTAGATTCTTTTATTAATAATATCCAGACACAATATACGCGCAAGACTGCAAAACGAATTGATACTTACATTTGCGATATTGTTCGCGGTGTTTCAATATTGTCCTTACCGTATAAATAATGATCACCAGAATCATTTTTTGTCTGTTGTTATTTTCCTGCCTGGGACTGACCAGACTTCAGGCCCAACAAGTTTCAAATTATGAATTTTTTTTTGCGGAATGCCGTTCTAAGATTAGCACTGATCTTTTTATCTGCCTGCGAAAATATATATATGAAAAACAAAGTTATTTGCTGGTGGTCAACACCCAAACTCTGGATACTGATTTAAGACGGTCTGATCAATTTGCTATAGTTCCGGAAAGTTGGTCGGGAGTATGTGCTAAAAATATAACTACTCCTTATGTCCGGGCCTTGCTCGATGCCGGAAAGAATGCCTATCGGTTACAGGATGCTGGTATTACCTATACCCTGCCCACTGAGCAAGGAGTGGTTTTGACTATTGATTTATGTCCATCGTCAAAACCTCTAGATCGAGAAGTCTTTGTTAAAATAATTCAAAATTTCAGTGTTGAAGAAAAACCTGTTCCGCTTGCCATAGCTGTCACCGGAATATGGATGAACGAGCACCCGCAGGATTTATTGTGGTTGCAAAATCTGGAAAAAAATAATGAGATTCAGATCACCTGGATCAATCATTCCTACCATCACCGCTTCAATCGTTTGCTACCATTATCGGAAAATTTTATATTAGAGAAAGGTACTGACCTTAATTCAGAAATTATACAGACCGAAATAGCGATGATTGAAAGGGGTATGAAACCTTCTGTGTTCTTTCGTTTTCCCGGATTAGTTTCCGATACCCTGGTTTTCACAAAAGTGATCGAATCCGGCCTCATCCCGATTGGCAGTGATAGCTGGCTGGCCAAAAATTATCAACCTCACTCAGGCAGTATTGTCCTGATCCATGGTAATGGGAATGAGCCGGCGGGTATCCATAAATTTCTGGAATTGTTGCAAACGGAAAAAGCGAATATCAGGGAAAAAAACTGGCTGTTGTTTGATCTGCAGGAGAGCGTATCGGAGACAGAATCAAAAAGGTAAAGCAAGTTCAGTACTTCTGACCGCAATGAATAAAAATTAACATTATATCCACCACAGAAATAAATATTCTAGTCATTAATTCTCCCCTGCCAATTCAAAATATTTTGCTGAATTTGCAATACCACTATAATTTTTTATAAAGACGAAAGCTCTCCTCCCTTTGCATGTCCTTCTCAGTGATATATTGTCGTAACTGCAGGCGTTCTTTTATTATTTTACTCGGTTCAAAAATAATTTTATCGACCGTAGGAATTTCAAACTCACCTGCATAGATAATTACAGTCGGGCAGCCTAGTTCTTTAAGAACCAAGGCCACGGTCTTTATTTTCGGAAATGAATTAGCCATGAAGATACTGTTTTTTTTATCCTCACCGAATCTCCTGTACACACTTTCGATATAATTCAACTTATTTTCTTGGGATGCCCGGATTACAACACTGCTATCCAGAGTGGTATAACCTTCACCTCGTATAAAGAAAGAATATACGATCCGGCATAATTCAGTTGATTTAAAACTCATTCCTTCTTGTGTCCTGCTGTATTGAAAATCGTGTTTGATCTCCTTCTTATAGGCTTGGAGGTATTGGTCAAAATCATTTGCCAGATCTTTTTCATCTTCAGAGAATGATGCGATATATTCTGTTGGAGGCGAGCCTAATATCATTGATAAGCCCTGATATTCATTTAACATTCCCAGTATTTTATACATTGATTTAGTCAGGTATTTTTCATTTCCAGTGGGGGATGGAGATGACTTTGCTAAAGTTAAGATTGGTAAAATTAGCATGGAGATCATCAGGATAGCAATCGCATAGCCAATTAATGTACCTGTATTTATCATTAATGTCTTGCGCATTCTGGCCATACTTATACTCCTGTTGTTTATCATGTAGGTCGCAGACGAATAAATATGATAAATAACATACCCCTCAAAGACTTGTCTGAATTCTTTTTAATAATAGATGAAATAAAAGATTTTTATTCAGGAATATGTTATCATCTTAAAAACAACATCTTCTTGCTCAGCTGTGCATTATCTGCTTTCAATTGATAAATATAGTTACCCGAGCTGACCATCTGACCATTATTATCGGTACCATCCCACATTACCGATTTATCTCCCGGCCCTTCTATTCCCATGGCCAGTGTTTTTACTTCCTGCCCGCGGAGATCGTAAACTTTCAAAACCACTTCGGTCTGGCTGGTTAAATGATAAGCAATGACCGTTTCGGGGTTGAAGGGATTGGGATAATTTTGTTTCAACTCAAAATTACCTGGTATGGATTGAGCCGGACCGGAATCCATAGCAGTGGGAAAATCCAGGTACTGTGATAATTTTATCGGATCGATTCTTCCTTTCATGGCCCCTTCACTGGCGAAACTTCCTTTTAACATGAAATGAAAAACATAATAGGTAATTTCGAATGGTTCTATGGTATTGATCAGAGGATTAAATATTCTCATTTCTCCCATGGGGATCACCTCTCCGCATACCGAACACTGCTGTATCCCATCCGCATCTATGTATTCGATGTATGGTGCCGTGGTGCGGGGTTCGGTGGGAAGCGCTT
>CAYSHN010000563.1:0-2736 GCA_964430815.1 uncultured Calditrichota bacterium
GAATGGTCTTGACGATTTCCGTGTCATATTCATTCATCTGACAACCGTAAGTTTCGATAAAAACGGTGGAGTTATTTATGGCCGGTGTATTTATTTTTTTTACCAATTACTAATTCCCAATTTTCCGTAACTGAAACTATTTCTTTTTAAGCCAGCCAAAAATAGCCAATAAAATCAGAGCGCCAACGAAAGAAGTCACCATTGAACCGATCAGACCCCTGGACATGATTCCAAACAGGTTAAATACAAATCCACCCAATACAGCACCACAGCAACCGATAATGATGTTACCGACGATACCAAATCCTCTTCCTTTCATGACCGTACCGGCGAGCCACCCGGCCACCGCACCAATAATTAAAAACCAAATTAAATAATTCATAATGAATTCCCCTTAATGTTTAAATTTTCTGCTTTAATTCTCCGACAATTCTTTGTTCAGTCAATCCAACAAATGTCACCGGCAGTAGTCTGTTATGCAGATCTAACGACGACTGGCTATTTACTTCCACCTTCATGTAATTTGATGTATAACCCACCCAGTTCCCGTCATCATTCTGTTGTTCGAATAAAACCGGCAGCGTAGCGCCCAGGTGATTCTCATAAAATGTATACCTTCGGCGCTGTCCCTGTTCAATCATAATCCGGGTGCGCTGTTTTTTGATCTGATGAGAAACCTTGGGTTGTAATTTAAACGATCCAGTACCCTGACGGTCGGAATAGGTAAAAACATGATAATATGAAACCGGCAGGTCAGCCAGTAATTTCTTTGTATTGATAAACTCCCGATCCCCCTCACCGGGATACCCAACCATAACGTCGGCACCGATCCCGATATCCGGAACAGTTTGATAAACCATCATTATAAAATCAGCAAATTCAGTAGCCGTATACTTGCGGCGCATTGATTGTAAAATATGATCATCTCCGCTCTGCAGTGGAAGATGCAAATGCCTGCACATTTTTTCGGAATCGGCCATATAGCGGATCAGAGTATCAGGGATCGTGGTAGGTTCAATCGAACTAATACGGATGCGCTTTAAATTTTCGATTTTTTCCAGCGCTCTGATTACAACCAGAAGGTCATGACCTTCATAATGATAGGTGCCAATATTCACACCGGTGAGCACCAGTTCCTGATGCCCTACTTCAACCAGTTGTTCTGCCTCATGCACAATATCATTTAATCTTCTGCTACGGGCAGGTCCCCGGGCGGCAGGAATAATACAAAAATTGCAAACAAAATTACAACCATCCTGTATCTTGAGATTGGCGCGGGTTTCATTATCATATGATCCAACACTATCGATGGTAAATTCTTCGCGGCTGATTTTCGAAGAATGTATCACCAGCGGCCGAAGGGCTTTATGCAAACCGTTGAGATAATCTACCAGTTTTAATTTATGCTCATTGCCGATAATCAGGTCCACTCCTTTTATGCTGCGGATCGTTTCCACCGCCATCTGGGCATAACAACCCACCACGGCCACAAAAGCATCCGGTTGCAAGCGCAATGCTTTACGCACTGCTTGACGGCATTTGGCATCAGCCTGTTCGGTAACGGTGCAGGTGTTTATTACCGTAAGATCAGCCGGTCGATCATCGGCTACAATTTCAAAGCCGGCATTTTTAAGCGATTTGGCGATTATGGCACTTTCCGCCTGATTCAACCGGCAACCCAGAGTTTGTACACTTGCTTTTAACATAGGCTAATTTAAAAGTTAATGTTTAATTTAAATAAATTAATATGCTGAGGCAATTGATCATATAACGGTTCTATTGATTAAACATCATACCCAAAATGGTCAAAATGTAATTTTAATTGTATTTGTCAAGTATGCGCTCAATAGCCACTATCTTAAGATAGTGGTAACGATAACAATTCAAAATTATAAGGCTTTAGCCATAAATATGGATAGAAAATAATTTATATATGACGAAATTATTTTTTAATCAACTTAAGGCTAAAGCCGCTATTTTTGGGGAGAACTATTTTTCCACTATCTAAAGATAGTGGCTATTGAGCGATATATTTGTGTTTTAATCATTATAGGTTGAAATGTGATAAAATGAGTTAAAACTATAATTCCCGCTAATATGCGATCAAACCTACCATACGGGCAGCGGGAATGACAGTATCCCCCTCCTTCATGAGGGGGATTAGAAAAACAAGATAGGGACAGGTTGCGATGTGTCCCTGCTATACACAACAAATTGCACATAATAATTTAGGGAAAATCATAGGATTGTCCCTACAATTATAAATGATTATCAGAATAATAATAGAATAAACTAAAATTTCTAAATCAATTCCGAGAGGTGTTCCACTTCTTTTATTTTTGCTTTTTCCAGTTTGGCTACCGGTTTGGTCAGGCGTGGTATAACAATCGTCTGAAAACCCAGTTTTTGTGCTTCCATGATACGATCAGTCAACCGCCGGACATTACGAATTTCCCCACCCAATCCGACCTCCCCAATATAAGCAGTTCCAGCAGGTAAGATGCGGTCATCAAAACTGGAAAGTAGTGCCATACAAATGCCAAGGTCGGCGGCCGGTTCATCCACCCGCAGACCACCGGCAACTTTTACAAACACATCGTAATATCCAAAGGGTTTGGCACAACGCTTTTCCAGTACCGCCAGCAGCAGATTCATCCGCCGGTGATCAATACCTGTGGCCGTACGCTGTGGTAGACCGAATTGTGTTTTTGTAACCAGAGCCTGTACCTGGACCAG
>CAYSHN010000564.1:0-2733 GCA_964430815.1 uncultured Calditrichota bacterium
AAACAGATATTCTTCCAACCCGCACCTACTATATTATTATCATTATCCTTTTGAATATTGCCCTCTAAATCCACGAGTGTGCTGGGGATTTTAGTAAGTTCGTAGAAACTTTCCATCAGCTGTCTTACCTTCCGAGCATCGATCAACTCAGAAATATGGTAGTTCATTGTTATCCCCCTATTCCCATCTACAAAAATACCGGGACTTATTGCCTTCCCTCTTTTATACCCTTCATTTAAATCCCGACTAAAATATAACCAGACTCTGCAGCGGTTGATATCATATACTTATTTTATCACTCTGTGCCTATAATCCCGGATATTAATCTTTTGATCACCATCTTGGCATCTTTCGGATTTGCACCTGTATGATCAATAAGTAATTTTAACATAGTACTCTATTATGCTGATTCTATAAAGAAATGAACTCATTAATTTTGTTCAAAACATCCAGTACATGGGTGATAATTCGAATATTGGATCACTATAATTTTCAAATTCTATTAATTTTTGAATTTTCATATCATCAAGACTCAGCCGGTAGATTTTTGCCATTTGATCTTCGTGTAAAGAATAAATGATACAATTACCAGCAGGGGTCCAACTTGGATTGTACACATTTCTTTGCTCGCCGACCTTATAATTTTCATAACGTAAATCAGATAGATTGAGAACCGTGATAAAATCAGACCAGCGGGCAAAGGTGATTTTTTTACCGTCTGGTGAAAATTCCGGATCATTTACTATGTATCGCTGAGCAAGCGAATCTTGAGCTACCTCAAATATTAACCTGGTCTCTGATCCGGCAAAATCGGTTAGATATAGTTTATCTCCAGGACTCCACGATGTAAAGGCAATTTGCTGCCGCTGACGATCTATAGCATAATGACCAACCGCATCAATAGTATCAGCGGATATCCTGGTCAAATTCTCTCCCGCAGGTGAAATTGAATAGATTATTTTCTGTTCGGACTCAAAAAATATTTGATTAACAGAGGCATATATTGGACCATAAGCCATTATATCTTTGATGTTCTTAAAACCTGTCCCATCCGAATTGATAATTGCCAGAATACCCGGAGATGCCTCTCCGATATTGGCCAGAGTAAGAACAATCGAACGGCTATCCGGAGAGATAGAGGCATTATGGATATAATGTGTGCTGCTTTTCCATATTCTTTCGATAGAATTATCCAACAAGTTATAGATTTTAAGATAAACCGTATCACTATCCCATTCAAAAGCTGAATACAGAAATCTGTAGCCATCATGAAACCACTTCATGAAACTGCAATTTCCCTGCTCCGATAATAGAATCTTCTGTTTGGATTTGTCGGTACTGGCCAGACCAATTTTGAAGGAGTTCGGACCGATATTATTATATGTATGATATATAAAAAAAACTGGTTTTTGTGTAAGATCAAGTGACCCAGTAAGATTCTCACAACTCCAGAATATAAATATCAGAAATAATGATAGGAACAATATCTTCATTTCTTTTAAATTGAAACTGATCATAAACATTTAATAACACGACAACCGCGCTGCAGTGTAAATCCGGATTATACCACTGAATTCTACCACATTTTGTGATGAAATGAAATAAGTTTTATCACTTTATATTCAAATCAATTGTACTTACCACTCCCCGAGTGGCCTATCCTGAGTGTTATCCTGAGCGAAGCCGAAGGGCCAGGTCGGAGGAAGTCGAGGGTGTTCCCCGAGCGAAGTCGAGGGTGTTCCCCGAGCGAAGTCGAGGGGGTCTACCCTTTCAATCTTATCTATTGTATCAATTTGCCCAATGCGCTAAATTTTTAGTCATGTTTGTTTTCCAAGATACGGGCATAAATGTTACAGCAGCACCGTTTTATTGATTATATCCCTGAACCAAACCGGAGTAAAAATGTCAGAAAAATTAAAAGCCTTTCGCGCCTATCGCAGCAGGATGAATAAACGAATCGCCGAAATCGAACATCTGGGTATCAAACGATTTTTTAACCTGGATGCGATGGCTTATAAGCATGATGCCCTCAGCGCCAAGAACAAGGAATTGCTGGGACTGGTCGCTTCCTGCGCCCTGCGTTGCAACGATTGCATTGATTACCATCTGATTCAATGTGTCGCTGCCGGCTGGAAGGATGAAGAACTATACGACGCGCTGAATGTGGCGCTGATTGTCAGCGGGAGTATTTTTATTCCGCATCTACGCCATGCGGTCGAAACGATTGATGAATTGAGAAAAGAACGAAAAAAAACAATTACACGAAGTTCCACGAAGAAGCACAAAGTACCACGGAGAGAATGATCTGGATTTAGCAATTTATATTTTGGAATTTGGGATTTGATTTGAGCAATTCATCGTTTGGATTTTGGAATTTGCAATTTGGAATTTCACAAGAATGATAAATTTTAAAACCATAAATAAGGTAGGGAGGTTTTTATGTCATATCGTTTCCCATTCATTATATTATTTTTTATGGTAACTCTGATGACGGTATCAACCAACGCAAAAAGTCCGGAGTGGATGAACGGTTCCCTGTCAAAACTCGAACAGGAACTTGTATCCAAATACGGAGAGACTCAGCACGAGCGGATTACGCGTGGATTGCACCAGGTTGAAGATTTCTGGCACAGCCAGGATGGTGATGCCCTGATTTTCGAAGAGTTTATCCGTACCAATTTTGCCGGTGATCAGGCCACTCTGGACCAGATGTTCACACGCTTTGAAACTCTG
>CAYSHN010000565.1:0-2725 GCA_964430815.1 uncultured Calditrichota bacterium
GGGAGATCTATACTTCGGCATTTGATCCAGAAGAGATCGAACGACTGCGCCAGCAGATGGATCATAACTTTGATCAGCTGGAAAAGGCGGAAAATACCAGGAATATTTTTTACGTGGCTACCGGAGTGGCTTGGCTATGGAATATGCTTGATACGGTGCTATTGCCACCCGGCTGGCAAACTAACTACAGTTTGTCATCTGATCTAGGCGGTACGACAAAACTAATTTGTCTATCAATTAGCACTCCCTGATAATTCGGGAAAATTATAGTTTTTTCAATAGACTTGTTGATTGAAAACAACTCTTTATCAGCGATGGTAATATGAAAATAAAATATGGTCTGATATCAACATTAATTTTGTTGTTAACCTTTAACTGCGATAAAAAACCTTCGGAACCAGAATACGATAATCCCTTTGATAATCAAAATCCAAATTCCAATGGTGATCCGTTTCAGTTAACTGCCGTCATGGCCAGTGGTGGAATTACATTATCCTGGACGATACCGCATGTCAGTGGCCTGGTTGGTTTTATGATTTACCGCAGTGAATCCGAACAAAACGGGTATAATCCGATTCAATCACTCGACAGAACTAAAAATACATTTCTAGATACAAATATCGAGAATGGTCACAGTTATTGGTATCGAATATCAGCAATCAATGATAAAAATCTGGAAACAGCTTATAACAACACCGCTGCCGTAAATATCATTACCAGTCCGGCTCTGGTTATCAACGGCGGGACCAAATTTACATCAAGTCGAAGTGTTATTTTATCAATTTTAGCCAGTACCGCCACGCAGATGATTTTGTCCGGCAATAGCGAATTTTCCCAATCTTCCTGGGAAACATATACCACCAGTAAAGAATGGACCCTGTCCTATGGCGCTGGAGAAAAAATTGTATTTTTAAAAGTGAAATATGCTGATAACAGCGAATCAATCGTGTTATCTGACACCATTAATCCCCAACCGATGAATCCAGTAATGGTGATTAATAATAATGCAGAATTTGCTACCGTACCTGATGTACAATTGGAGCTGATGGTGCATGGCAGTAATTTGCTGTTAAAAGTTAGTGAAGATTCTATTTTTACTGGGCTGGATTGGCAGTCGTGGAGCACACCACTTGATTATCATTTGACTGGCGAAGATGGTATCAAAAGAGTTTATGCACAATTTAAAAATGATTTTGATATTGAATCGGACAAAATAGCCGATGACATCATTTTGGATTCAACTCCTCCGCAGCTGATACTCACGACCTCTCCGGATTCAGGCTTCACCAACGAAACAGAATTTCAGTTTGATCCCACTGCCAGTACTGATACTTGGACAGATTTTCAAGACTTAAAGATACGTTTCGATTGGCAAAATAATGGTGTTTATGATACTCCCTGGAGCAGCCTGCAGATATTTTCACACTTGTTTGATACCGGTGGTGGGTATAAAACAGTAAAGGTACAACTCACCGATGCTGCCGGCTGGCAAGTGGATAAGACCCAAACAGTTTTTATAAATTCGCGTCCGGTTGCTAATTTTACAGCCACCCGGAATGCTGATAATCATAAACTCTACCATTTTGACGCTTCGGCTTGCAGTGATGCTGAAGATGGGAGTAATCTGAAATACCGCTGGGATTTTAATAACGACGATAGCTGGGAGATAGATTTTGATCTTGACAAGCAGGTGGATTTCGAATATTTATCAGATGGGGATTATGAGGTTGTCATGGAAGTTATAGACAATGATAATGCCATCGACAGAATGACTTTGACTGTCCGTATTTACCCTGAACCAATACAAATGGTCTATGTAAATGGAAGTACCTTTACCATGGGCGATATATGGGGTGATGGCCTCACTGATGAAAAGCCACCTCATGTGATCACGCTTAATTCTTTTTATATTTCCAGATATGAAGTAACGCAAGCATCCTGGCAACAGATTATGGCTACCACGCCTTCCTATTTCTCCGGATCCAATTTGCCCGTGGAACAGGTAAGCTGGTACGATGCGGTAAACTTTTGTAATGCACTCAGTCAGCAGGCAGGACTTAATCCTTGTTATATTATTGATGGTACCGATGTCACCTGTAATTTTTATGCTACCGGGTATCGTTTACCGACCGAAGCAGAGTGGGAGTATGCTGCCCGGGGCGGATCGTTTACCCAGGGGTATAAATTCAGTGGTAGTAATGATTCAAGTACTGTTGCCTGGTATTCCGATAACAGTTCAGCTACAACTCATGATGTAGGTACAAGACAACCAAATGAATTGGATTTATTTGATATGAGTGGTAATGTCTTTGAATGGTGCTGGGATTGGTATGGAAGTTATACTTCCGCAAGTCAGACTAATCCAACCGGCCCCACCAGTGGAACCCATCGTGTTTTTCGCGGTGGCTCCTGGCAATATCCCTCCCAGAATTTAGGTGTTGCAAATCGTTCTTATATAATTAGTCTGGGTCCAAATAGCAAAGATTCCCAAATTGGTTTTCGTGTCGTGCGCAGGTAAAGATCATACTACTATTTATTTTAAAAAATCTTTTGTAGTTTTAAATAGTTTGATTTATTTTCCTGGTTGATTTCCATTTTTTAAAATCCCTGTTAATATGAAGATCATCACTATTACAGATATTCATGGTCATTTAGAAGCAATTGACCATACTGGTCCGGAATTAAAATCTGTTGATCTGGTACTAGTGACGGGTGACCTCACTCA
>CAYSHN010000566.1:0-2718 GCA_964430815.1 uncultured Calditrichota bacterium
ATTTTTGGACATCCCGTACCTCAAAACCATTGATCAAGCCGCGATCAGCAGACTGACCGCCACCCTGCGGATAAAAGATGGTTTGTTGAAAGGCAAACCAGTAGCCGCGTTCATCCTGCTTCTGATCGATAACATTCGTTTGTAACTGCTGTAAATAAGGTTCTGAAAAATAAAGCAACTTTTTTCGGCACTCCTGCATCAGTTATAATATGTTCAGATTATGAAAATCAATCAAGTTTAAAATACCTGCGGTAATTTAATTTAAATCCCTCTGGATGATATTCTCCCGTTTCCGTAGATACTTCATATTTCCCTTTATATTTATTTGCAGCGATCAATTGCAGCAGATCGATCATGCGGTCTACTTCAGATTCAGTATTGTACATCCCAAAACTGATCCGCACGGCGCCAGGTACGGTGCGACGATCATGGTGCAGAATTTTTTCTTCCAAAACATGGGATTGTTCGATTGTTACTCCCAGCAAGCATTTAACATAAGGGTGGGCACAGAAACAACCCGTACGTACTCCGATCCCCCCTTCATAATTCAGAATAGCCCCTACCAGTGCATGGGATTTGTCCTGCAGGTTAAACGATATAACACCCAGGCGTTGTTGTACACTATTTTCATCCACCGAACCGTAAATCGTAATTCCTGGGATCTGTTTTAATTTTTTCAACGTATAGGCAGTAAGTGAAGCTTCATGCCTGGCAATTTTTTCCAGGCCTATCTTTTGAATTACTTTCAAAGCTCTAGCCAGGGCGATAGCACCGGCAACGTTGGGTGTTCCGGCTTCCTCTTTTTCCGGCGCATCGGTCCAATAAGCATAATCGTCAGAAACCAGGGCCACGGTTCCTCCACCAACCATATCCGGATCGCCCTCCTTGAAGGTATCCCGGTTAGCAATCAGAACCCCTAAGCCAAATGGTGCATAGATTTTATGTGCTGAAAATGCAAGAAAGTCGATGTGCTGGGGATGGTCTATCGGTTTAATATCGATCGTGCGATGCGGCACCAGTTGAGCAGCATCAATCATAATTTTGGCACCATAGTGATGCCCCGCTTCCGCAATTGCTTCCAGATCGTTGATATATCCGGTTACATTGGAGGCGCCGGTCATAGCAACCATACCTACTCGCCCCTTGTTCTGCTCAAGTTTAGCTATAAAATCATTCCAGTCCAGGCGACCCAAACCGTCTACGTTTACATGAATTACCGGTCGCCGAAATCTCCAGGGCAGATCATTGGAGTGGTGCTCCATTTTGGAAACAAGAATAACCGAGTGTTCAGGAAGAGGCACCCGGTGAGCCAGTTTATTAATCGCTTCTGTACCGTTTTTACCGAAGATTACCAGATGATCCCTGGTGTTGATATGGAAAAATTCAGCGACGATCTCTCTGGCCATTTCAAAATAATGTGTACTTAATAAAGATTTAAACCCGGTACCACGGTGTATATTAGAATACCATTCCATAAATTCATTTAGTGTATCCAGTACCGGTTGTAAGGTCGGCGTGCTGGCAGCATTATCGAAGTATACATAGGGAACATGTTTGCCGTTCAATAAAGGAACTTTTTTATTGATACCCACAACATGTCGGCGAATATTCGTTAAATTCAGATTCTGACGGGGAGTTTTCAGGCGAACCATCTTATTTTCACCTAAATAGATTAGCGCGTATTATAAAAATCAGGACCAGTGCAGCAATTACTATAAAAGTACTCCGTTCACTTCTGAGGGCACTGCGAAAATTAGGTTTGACTTTACTCCGCTGGGGATAAGGCGATAACCTGGGTAAAAAACGAGGTACGGATTCTCTGTAGTGTTCAAACTTATCACCAAAAAGTTCTTTTAATTTTTTTTCTTCTACTTTGATAATTAAAATATATTGCAGGGAAAAAAATAAAATTACCAGAAACAATAAGTGTGGTAAACATCCGCCGAAGGCAATAACGACCCCACTATACATAAAAATATTTCCCAGGTAGAGTGGATTGCGTAAATGAGCATAAGGACCGTTGGTAACCAGTTCCGGCGCCCCAACCTGTCTGGTCCGGGTTGCTGCACCAGCATAACTTACACCCCATAAACGCAAAAGTTCACCCCACAAAATGAGCAGCAAGCCAAGATTAATTAAACCTGGCTGGGGTTGTTGATATATAATCGAAATCAAAAAAAATGGAATCGGAGTGTAACCCCGGATTTTAAATAATAAATCACCCATTTTTCAAAACCGACCTTTCTTTAACAATTCTGGTATGTTCATCTATTTTTTCCATAACCTGATTAGCCAGATGCAAGGCTGCCAATCCATCTTCACCGGTTACCACCGCTGCTGTACCGGATATAATACTCTCCAAGAAACGGGTTAACTCATATTTTAATGGATTTACACCGCTTTTTTGTAAACGATTATATTTTATTTCCTTTATGTCAGCACCGCTGCCTATTTGTCCCAGGTTGAAGGCCAGTGTACCATCATTGAAAGTTTTCTGTCCTGCACGGGGAATAAAATAAATCTCTGAGAATCCGTCTACAAAATCCAGGGAAATGTAACCATTGGGTTGGAAGATACGCATTTTTCGCATTTTTTTTGCTGAAATCCTGCTGGCAGTGACATTCGCCACACAGCCATTTTCGAATTGCAGACGGGCATTGGCAATATCAATTGTTTCCGAGATAACTTTGACACCACTGGCTGCGATACTAACCGGTT
>CAYSHN010000567.1:0-2707 GCA_964430815.1 uncultured Calditrichota bacterium
TTTAACGGGCACAATATAGAGGATCTGTCATTCCAACATGTCACAGATATGTATGAAAGATGTAAAAGAATTATGAAAAAAAACGGGCATCCTGTTTGATAGCCCGCTTTTTTATTACGATTGGTTGTAAACTTTATTTAAATAATAGTATCTTCTTGGAAATTTTCACCTTCTCCAGTATGAGACCAAGTCTCTCTGTTCACTACGACTTTAAATCGCAAACAATCAACACGGACTACATGAATCGACAGTATACTACCACCTGCCGGTCTGATAAAGTAAAAACGACCACATAGGTTTGAATACCATAATCATTTTGAACGGTAATACCATCTTTTAACTGTACTTGATTTATCATAACAGATTCCAGGTTAAGCGGGGAAACTAACTCTATCTTCACATTTTGTCCCTTAACCCCATTCAAAGTTATTGCCAGGTTTTTAGAATTCTGATCAAAGGAAATATTATTAACCATGACATTTGATGTGCTTAAATACGGCTGCTGCGGTTTCCCCCGTATCAGTTTAATATCCCGTACCGGTTTATAAAGTACACTGGTCGGAACCTGTTGCTTATCAAAAAGTATCCGTTCAAAATAGGTTCCACTCCCCTGCCAGTAGATTCGGGCCAGCGATCCAAAAACCATCAGATCAAATTCGGTATTTTCCCCGAATTCATCGGGTATTACCGGATTAAAATAAATATTCCCCGGATCTTCGCGCACCCCTAAAAGACTATAAAGCGTATATATATACCATCCCGCTGCCCATAAAAATGTAGGTTTATCAATCTCACCATACTTTGGAGATTCGGGATCGGTATTACGATACTCATAGAAGCAAGGCTGACCTCGTGGACTTTGACGAATACCGTCCAGGGTCAAATATTTTTTAAATGCCTTTTGCGCCTCCTCAATTTGTTCTGTTTGAACCAGGCCAAGAATGTACCAGGCCGTACCATGCGGCCAACAACCGCCATTTAAATATAGATAAGGCTGACCCATTTCCAGGTCATTAAATCTGTATATATTGATCAAATGATGAAAATCAGCTGGCATGGCAATGCGGATTCCAATATTCGGATCCAACAGTTTTTGCCCGGTAGTCTGCAATAAGCGTTTACTGCTGGTATCATCAAGAATATTGAACACCGCACCTAATAGTGATCCCGCATAATAATGGGTATCCACAGAAACAGTATCCAGCATATTAAATAAAAAACCCCGCGATTCATCCCACAAGCGGGCTGATAATGAATCCTTCATCTGATCGGCAAGCTGCAAATAATGTAACAGCCGGTCATGGTCCTGCTCCAAAACCAGACTTACCTGAACATAGGATCGCAAGGCCTGGATCATTAAAATAGTGAGATAACTGCGTGCACCATAAACATGTCCGATATCCCACCAGTCTGGACGAAAGGCATACATCAATTGATCGTCTTTTTTATTTTGCAGCATCAGTTCAACACTTTTTTTAAGCAGCGGATAAATTTGCTTTACAGTGGCCAGGTCAGAACTGTGTTGATAATAAGTATTGGCCAGGATCAGGAACCACAGATGATTCCAATTATCGCTGGTACAGTACTCGGTCTGATATATGCCATCTTTGAAATAATAGGCATGGGGTAAAATGGAATCGGGTTTGCTCAGACTATGCAGATACAGCAGATCATGACGAACACGATCGACATCAAAATATACCGCCGCTAGATCGGTAAGTAAAACATCATGAGTAAAGAAAAAATTATACTCTGCCGGACAGGGCATTGGTACCACAGCACCGTTCAGATAATGGCGATTGGCAGCCATGACTGCTTTTGACCAAAAATAAGATTTCAATATTGTTGAATCCTGCAGGTTCAAATTAGACTGGTCATATATATATGATGCTATTTTGTCATGGTTCTGTTTGATACTGCTTTGGAAACGTTTTTGGATAAGCGGAAGTAAAGAATCTTGTTCCGTCCGCTTACAGGAACCGATTAATTGTTTGAATGTTAATTCCTGGTTCGGGGCGAGTTCTTGCGTATAACGGAAGCGAACCGCTGGAATAGAATCAATCGAAGATATCTTTTCCAAAGCATTAGTATTATCATTTATTCCTACCTGATTTATCACGAACAACAAGCAGGAATCGGTATCGCTGCTTTCAAAGCGGACCACAGCATATTGATCCTTTGCCCCAAATTCAATACTGGCAGGAAAACGCATGGTATAAGTATGGCAGGTCCGCAAGATTGTTTTCAGATCGAAGATAAATGAAAATTCTGTTTTTTGATCAGTAATATTCTGCAATTTAAACTGAACCACCATGACCGGAAGATCATCACAAAAATCATATGTGATCTGCAGGCGGTAATCAGAATCAATAATTTCAAACTTTGCCTGATAGGGAGTATAGGAATAATCACAGGATATCGCGGCGATGCTGTCGGTTTTCTCCTGGTGATGAATCATCAGTGTATAAGGCAAAGATCGGTCACGCTGCCAGTAGTCGGTGCTTAAATCGATGCTGTTGGCCACGGGATAATAAAAACTAATCCGTGAAGGCAGCGGTCGACTATGATGAAATTCAAGTCCAACGTATTTGCTGCCGATTTCGATTTGACCATATCGACCACTAAATTTTTGAATTAATGTCGCCTCTGAAAATTCAGCCGGTTTACAACCGCTCGACAGGAGAACGCCCATACAGATCAATGGAAA
>CAYSHN010000568.1:0-2698 GCA_964430815.1 uncultured Calditrichota bacterium
TCTCCATCGTATTACACTTCTTCCCTCGCTCAAGGGCCCCTGCTGTCAAAGAACATAACTTTTCGCTTTATGCGTCGTATAATTTAATTAACTATAACCTCCAACGCAACGATATTTCGCTTTATTTCTAAAATATTTTTATAATCTCACCTATAAAATTTGCTTAACCATCATCCAAAAGAAAACCGGTCTTCTAGATACCATCCCTATGTTAATAATAATATAATCAACCTATTGATTTGAAAGCAGAATAATTACAAATTTGATTTTATAATACAATCCTGATAAAGAAGTCATGTTCAGCTCGTTCAATTAACCGATGCTCTGGAAGAAGGCCTTCTGTTAATCTTTACTATAGGAGATAACTTATAAAAAAATCAACATGACAACAGATCTATCATTAAGTAACCTAGCCTTGATTCTACCGGGAGGATGTATTGCCTAAACATCCGGCGATCATATTGATTTTTATCTCCTTGCTGTGTTCTGCCTGCCGGGATACTAATCAGATTGATCACCTAAACCGCCAGGCACTGGTCAATCGCCACATTCCTGCACTGACACACCTTGATACACTCTCTCCCTTTTCAGTCGGCAACGGTGAATTTGTCTTTACCACAGATATTACAGGTTTGCAAACTTTCCCCGCACAATACGAAAACGGGATTCCATTATGTACACAGTCACAATGGGGCTGGCACTCCTTACCCAACCTAAGCAATTATACTCTGGATCAAACATATCAGTACTATAATACTTACGGTAGAACGGTACCCTATGCTTCACAGCAGCATTCACCAGCCGCAGAGTGGCTGCGCGCCAATCCACACCGCCTGCACCTAGGCAAGATCGGCTTCAAGATAGTAAAATCTTCTGGAAAACCAGTACAGGCAACAGATCTCGACAATATCCAACAAAAGGCGGATATATGGACAGGAATTATTCAAAGCAGGTTCAGTATTGAAAATGAACCGATATATGTCGAAACGGCTTGTAATCCAAATTACGATCAAATAGCCGTACGCCTGCGGTCCGCACTATTACAAAAAAAACGCATCGCTATTACCCTTGACTTCCCCTACGGCTCCACTTCCTGGGGCGGTGATGCTGCCGATTGGAATAGTCCCGACAAACATACTTCTGATCTAATCTCTCAGACTGAACACCAAGTACTTATCGAACGGAAACTGGATTCCTGCAAATATTACGTCACGGTTCAATGGCCGGACGGCGCACATTTTATTCAAGTAAAAAAACATGCCTTTATACTGGCAATCTCTGCTGAAAATAAATTTGACTTCACCATCGGCTTCAGCCAGGAAAAACCTGCAACGCCATTGCCCGATACAGAAAATACTTTTCTGGCTTCACGGACATGCTGGCAAAATTTTTGGGAAACCGGCGGCGCAATTGATTTATCACAGAGTAAAGATCCCAGAGCACACGAATTGGAACGACGTATCGTCCTTTCACGCTATCTGACCGCTATCCAATGCGCCGGTTCACTGCCGCCTCAGGAAACGGGATTAACCTGCAACAGTTGGTATGGTAAGTTTCATCTTGAAATGCACTGGTGGCATGCAGTTCATTTTGTACTGTGGGGAAATCCTGAATTTTTAGAGAAAAGCCTATCATGGTATGTATCAATTTTACCCAAAGCCAAAGAAACAGCACAACGACAGGGATATGAAGGCGTGCGCTGGCCTAAAATGGTTGCCTATGACGGGCGGGAAAGCCCTTCCAACATTGGTGTTTTTTTAATCTGGCAGCAACCGCACCCGATTTATTACGCGGAACTCCTCTACCGCAACCGACCTGATCGCATCACTCTCGATAAATATCAGAACCTCGTATTTGCCACAGCGGAGTTCATGGCTTCCTTTGTTAAATGGGATGCCCTGAAGAATAGATATGTACTGGGTCCTCCTTTAATCCCGGCACAAGAAATATACCAAGCAGACTCAACAATGAACCCTTCTTTTGAATTAGCCTACTGGACCTTCGGTCTAAAAACAGCTCAAAGATGGCGTGAACGATTGCAACTACCGCCTATCAACAGATGGAACCAAATTATTGATCACCTGGCAAAACCTCCTCAGCTAGATGGATTATATCAAAACATCGAGACCTCCCTGCAAACTTTCACAGATAGCAGTCAGTGCCGGGACCACCCTACTGTTTTGGGAACATTTGGTCTGCTCCCCAATGAAACGATCGATCCGGTTGTAATCCGCAAAACACTGAGGATGGTAATGAAATCATGGAATTGGCAAAGTACCTGGGGTTGGGATTATCCGCTGATTGCCATGACTGCTGCCCGTGCTGGTGAACCTGACCTGGCTGTTGATGCGCTTTTACTGGAAGTGCCCAAAAACAAATATTTGATCAACGGCCATAATTATCAGCATAAAAAACTACCGGTTTATTTACCCGGCAATGGAGGATTATTAACCGCAGTGGCTATGATGGCTGCCGGCTGGGACGGTGCACCTGCGATCGAGGCACCAGGTTTCCCAAAAAACGGAAAATGGGTAGTAAAATATGAAGGCCTTCGGCCTCTGCCTTAATATCTCTCTGCTTAAAAAACTGTTAGACTTGAAGTATAGTTGTAGAAGAATATAAATTATCGAGATGTTTTGAATCTGGCGAATTTATGTTTGAGTCCCGATGGAGTCGGGACGAGTTTAAATTCGCCTTG
>CAYSHN010000569.1:0-2687 GCA_964430815.1 uncultured Calditrichota bacterium
TACATCTACGAGCGGGAATGATTTCATTACCCTTGGCCCATTTCCCTCAATCACCACCTCTCCCCGTCGGATGGCAGGAATAACACAGATTACTATCATAGGCATAGCCCGGGACCTCATTGTGTTTGTCATTCATCTCGGTTTGATTATGTTCATGACAGGTTAGACAGGAAAATATTGTATAGTCGGCCAGATTCGTATGGCAGGTGTTACAACTGCTCCATTTATCCTGATGAGCCCCGGAGTAAATCGGGAAATATTGACTGTCATGATTCCAGTTCGCTGGCAGCCAGGCAGTGGTATTATGACATTGGCTGCACTGTACCGGAAAATGGGCTGCCAGATGGTTGGGATTATCAGTCTGATCAAAGTTCTGTTGGTGACAATTGATACATTCCGTCGAGGTATTAGTATAACCGGCACTATGACATTGGATACAGGCTACTCCTACATGAGCACCGGTGAGAGGGAAATTAGTTGAGGCATGATCGAAAGAGGCCGGTTGCCAGGAGGCGGTGGTGTGACATTGGGTACAATCGTGATTAAAATTATTACTGATATGATTCGGATCACCGGCGCCGGTAAAATCCGATACGTGACAGTCAAAGCAGGTCTGCGACGGTGTATTCACATAACCGCCAGCATGACACTGGATACAGGTTAATGAGATGTGTGCTCCGGTCAAAGGAAAACTGGTCTGGTTATGATTAAAAACTGATGGTTGCCAGCTGGTGGTATTATGACACGGAGTGCAATCGTGATCAAAGTTATTGCTTATATGATTCGGTTCACTGACACCGGTAAAATCCGATTCGTGACAGGCATAACATTCTGCCGGGGTGTTGGTATAACCCGAAGCATGGCATTGCGTGCAACTTAAACCCACATGGGCACCGCTGAGTGGAAAAGCAGTATTGGCATGATCGAAATTTACCTGGTTCCAGTTGGAAGTATTATGACATTGGGAGCAGTCATGGTTGAAATTACTGGCCAGGTGATTGGGATCGGATACTCCGTTATACTCCGCAGTATGGCAATCATAACAAGCGTCAGAGGTATTTGTATATCCACTGGTATGACAACTCCGGCAGTTCACTAAAGCATGCGCGCCGGTTAATGGAAAGCTGGAAAGATTATGATCAAATGACGCAGGCACCCAGGCATTGATATTATGGCAAATGGAACAGTCATGATCAAAATTATTCTGTGTATGATTCGGGTCACCCGCACCATTAAAATCGGCCTCATGGCAGGAGAAACAAAGTGATGAAGTACCATAATATTGTGCCTGATGACAATCATTACAGGCAGATCTGGCATGTCCACCGGTCAATGGAAAGATAGGAGTATGTTCATAAACCGCATTCTGCCAATTCCAGGGCACCGCTGAATGACAGTTTCCACAGCTAAGTTCAAAACCGGCCCGGGCATGATCTGGATCGGTGGTCTGTTGATATTTCTGCAAATGACAATCCTGGCATTCGACGGTCATCAGGGTAAACTGCGGTTGCAGGAATCTGGGATGACAGGTCTCACAATCCAGCATAGCGTGAACACCTAATAGTGGAAAACGGGTCTGATTATGTTTGGCATAAAGATCCATGCGGTTCTCCCAACTCTGCGGAGAATGGCATTCCTCACAACTAATTCCGAATTCCCCCTGATGGATATCTCTATGACAATCCACACATTTCTGTCCGGCAGAGGTAAAAACAAGGGAGACGTGGCAACTGCGGCATTTCACCATTCGGTGAGCACCATACAAGGGGAAATCCGTACGGCTATGGTCGAAAGTTATCTGCGACAATACAACATTCCATTTATCCGGATTGTGGCATAGTCCGCAGTCCAAATTGAATTGTTCCCCATGAGGATTATCCTGAAGTATATAAGCCAGGGAGAGAATGGTACAGCCAATAATAAGGCCAAATGAAGAATTATGCATGAGTACTTCCCCCGTATCAAAATCAAAATTCTTTAGATTTGTTTTTTATCGGTCAAAATACTTCAATAATGCACATTTATCAACCAGACCAACCAAAAAAGAATCGATAGTGACCTGACTAATAGGCATCGCCGTGAATATCCTGTACTGCTCTGCCGGAAGGATCGATGATCTTAAATTTTTTATCCCATTCCAGCGCTTCGGGTGTACTGCAGGCTACCGAAGGTCCACCCATTACGCATGAGGCTACTATACGATCCGGAAAATGTTCGGCAAAAATACGGCGATAATAATATTCCTCCTTACTCTGTGGTGTATTGACTGGAAATTTGTATTTTGCATTTTGCAGCATCTGATCGCTGATCTCTCTATTAGCGGTATCTTTAAGTGAATCGATCCAGGAGTATCCCACCCCGTCAGAAAACTGTTCTTTTTGACGTTTAACCACACTGGGGGGTAAAATATCAGCAAAGGTTTCCCGTAAGATCTTTTTCTCGATCCGGCCTTTACCGCACATTTTAACCTTGGGATCGATGGTCATAACCAGATCAATGACCTCTTTATCCAGAAAAGGAACCCGTGCTTCCACACCCCAGGCGGCCATGGATTTATTGGCTCGCAGACAGTCATAGAGATGCAGGCGATCCAGCTTACGCACCGTTTCTTCGTGAAAAGATTGTGGATCGGGGGCTTTGTGAAAGTAGAGATAACCGCCGAAGATCTCATCGCTGCCCTCACCGGA
>CAYSHN010000570.1:0-2678 GCA_964430815.1 uncultured Calditrichota bacterium
ATCATTCCCATTGTTTTCAAATTCCCAGTGGCCGCCTTTACTTTGCCCCAGACAAATAGTTGAAATTCCAATAATTATAAAAATCAAGATGAAGCGCACGATACTCCTATCATGATACTCCCCGGTGATAAAATGTATCAATAACAACAAAAAACGGTGGTCTAGACGAATCTAAATTTTATTGCCGGCCGTAATAAGGCGCTTGTTCAGCCCCAATATAAACACTCATCGTCATACCAACATCGTCCCCTTGAGGACCAGGATAAACAATGTATAATTTTTTCCTATAAATAGTCATGTACCGCATGGGGGTCATCAATTGTTCCTCAAATAACATTGCACCATCAGAGCCATCCGCATTAAGCGTGAAGAGACTGGTTTCCCAAGCTTTCGCATAATACATGGTTCCATCCTTATCAAATTCAAAACTGCTGGGCTCCGCATCTAATTGCAAATAAATTTCTTCAGTGCCTAGACCATTTCCCATAATTTCAAATCGTGAAATTTGACCTTCCCATATTTTATTCACATACAAATAATTTCCGAATACCCTGCAGTTTTTAACAGACCCAATATCTGAGGCAACCTCAGTAATATTCCCTTCTGTGTTCATCATAAAAATACCATAATCACCAGATACAATATACATATTGCCAAGTGAATCCCAATCGACATCGGTAGCTGCATTGACTTCAACAACCTCTTCAACAACCAAACCATCAGGCGAAATTCGGAATACTTTGCCTAATCCTTTTCCACCACCCGAGCAAACATATAAATAATTTTGTGGGCCAATATGTATTGCGCCATGTACGGATACTTGTGCAAACAATGATTTAGTCCCATCCGGTGAAATTTTATACACTGCTGAATCAATTGCTGAGCCGATATACACATTTCCATCAGCATCAATCGCCACACCATTGGGCCATAATATTTCCTCGTCAATAATTTCCGGAATGACCGGCTTAAAGGTAAATTCCAATTCGTTACTCCAGAATTCAGCTCCTTTTACCCCAACTTTCACATTTACCGTCTCATCAACAATACTGGGTGTCAGTACTTTTAGCATGTTGGATTCTGCTTCCAGCACTGTCCCCACATCTCCACCAAATGCAATAATATTAAACTCGGGAGTGGAATTAAAGCCGTGCCCATAAACGGTCACAGTATCTTTAAAATACCCCTCACTTGGGCTTACTGAATCCAGTGCGGCCGAAGGTGTTCCGGCGGGGTTGGGATCGGGATTGCCACTATCATAGGTAGGTTGATCCGGTCCTTCGCAGGCCACCAATAACCAACCAAGAAAAAGGGTATATGCAATTAAAATCCATTGAGTTTTATGTTTCATTCTTTTATTCCTCCAGCTTACACATTGCTGCTTTTAGCTTTGCCTTTGGTTAAATGGAATTAAAATTTTAAAGTGATCCCAAACATCTGTACAGCATCGAAATGTTTAAATTGAATATAACCATAATCGATACCCAGGCCTAAATTATCGATCATATATTGCAAACCTGCACCCAGGGTCAGATCTTGTTCATCATAATTGGTCTTGTACCCACCACGCAGAAAGATCATATTTTTGAAACCGTATTCCAGGCCAAAACACAGACGTTCGGAGTAGTCACGGGGATGAATGGCATCGACAGCTAAAGTCACTCTATGTTCGGATTGTTGCATCCACAAGGAGGCCAGATCCATGGCCAGACCAAATTTAAAAGTAAGGGGTAGTGGATATTTTTCTTCACGGTACTGTCGCTCCTGAGAGAAATTTTGCAGGGACATGGCCAACCGCAGGTCTTTATAACCGGTATAATAAATTGTACCAATATCCAGGGTCAGTAAGTTCATCTTGGCTGTGTACATCTTACCCTCACCCATCGTACCAATTAAACCTGATCCCAGATTTTCATACAGATATTTCAGATTTCCGCCGATAGCGAAGCGATCAGATATCTTACGGGCATAAGCCAAACCCACTCCCCAATTAGTAGGAGAGAAATTACCGGTCTCGACAAATCCTGAACTCGCCGCATCATCACGACGTGTGCCATGAATTGTACCCCAGTCTACACTAGAAAAATTCACGCTGAAAATCCCGATATTGCCGACCTCATAGGAGGCAGCTGCAGCATTCACATTAATATCGGCAATCCAATTAGTCTGAGACAAAAATACATTGCCACCAGTTGTAAAGGCGATCCCCGCCGGATTCCAGAAAACCGAACTAGCATCATTAGCTACAGCGGTGAATGCCCCGCCCAGAGCACTGGCTCGTGGACCAATCGGAATGGATAACCATTGCATTTGCGATTGGGCAATTTTTTTCATGTCACCGGCCTGGATTGGTAAAGAAAAGATCAGCATCAAAATAACACTTAACAGGATATATTTTTTTATGTCCATCATATTTCCTCCTGACAGAATCAAAGATTAAATTGATCATTTAACATATTTTGCATTCTAACGGATAATGACAAATTTTTCTATACTGCCAGGAATCGTTTTCTTGTCAATATCTTTGGCATTATCGACCTGCAGAATATAAATCCCACTGGCTATCTGTTGATTAAATGCAGTAATCTGATCCCAGCTCTCATCCGCGCTGCCGGTGACATGATCAATCGTTTTGATTAAATCACCTGCGGCTGTAAATATGCGCAATGTACAATACG
>CAYSHN010000571.1:0-2657 GCA_964430815.1 uncultured Calditrichota bacterium
CAGGACCTCGGCATTCTGGATGAAAATGATTTGATAGTCATATTCGAACTTAATGGATCGACACAAACACTAACCTACCAGATTCGAATGGTTAGCCAGAATCCGCTGGCAGAAATACCGCAGCCTGGTGATATATTGAATTTGCCGGTTCGCAAACCTTTCCTTAATAATGATGAATTCCGTTTTACAGTTAACGGGCCGCAGGAAGATAAGCAACTGGCCAAAGAAGAACTGGACCATATTAAAGTCGTACCCAATCCTTATATCGGTGCAGCATCGTGGGAACCGCGCAGTACATACTCCACCGGTCGCGGTGAGCGGGCAATTCACTTTATTCATCTGCCGCGTAAATGCACCATTCGTATTTTTACCGTTCGTGGGGAGTTGGTGCGTACAATCAACCATGAATCCAGTGTTACAAATGGTACCGCCGACTGGGATCTGCTCAGTAAAGATCAGCTGGATGTGGCGTACGGTGTATATGTATATCACATTGAGGCAGAGGGAATCGGGGAAAAAATCGGCAAGTTGGCAATTATTAAATAACTGTCATTGAGATGTAAGAAAGGATTTTAAATGCGCATTAACTATAAATATATAACCACAGCCCTGATCCTTGTCTTAAACGGTACAAGTCTGGCTACCGATGTCACAAAAGTTGCCACGACTGCGGCGCCCTTTTTAACAATTGGTGTGGGCGCGCGGGCTCAGGGTATGGGCGGGGCATTCGTAGCCGTGGCCAATGATGCCTCGGCACTTTTTTGGAACGTGAGCGGAATTGCGCAAATGAAAAAAACCGAACTCATGTTCAATCATTCCCGCTGGATTGCAGATATCGATTATAACTTTGCCGGAATCGTGGCTCCGGTCAGGGGAATAGGCAGTTTCGGGGTAAGTGTAATGACTATTGATTACGGTGATTTTGAACAAACAACCGAGATGAATCCGGAGGGCACGGGGGTTGAATTTTCTGCTAAAAGTTTCGCCCTGAATCTGGCTTACGCGCGGATGCTGACCGAAAATTTCGCAATCGGTTTTACCGGAAAGTATATTGAGGAAAGTATTTTTAATTCCAAGGCAACCGGTATGGCGTTTGACATCGGGGTTTTATTTGTTACTCCGTTTAACGGTTTGCGATTGGGTATGAGCATTTCCAATTTTGGAGCCAAAATGCAAATGACCGGTGATGATCTGCTGGTAAAGGTCGATATTGATCAGACGATTAATGGTAACAATAACCAGGTCAATGCGCACATCGAAACCGGGCGATACGACCTG
This sequence comes from uncultured Calditrichota bacterium, assembly GCA_964430815.1. Taxonomy (GTDB): domain Bacteria; phylum Calditrichota; class Calditrichia; order JAJRVZ01; family JAJRVZ01; genus CAVZSQ01. The sequence goes on from CAYSHN010000571.1 coordinate 1,279, forward strand.
CCGCTGTTGTTCCGATTTGGTGCGGCCATGGATGTACTTCAAACAGAAAATACCCGGTTGACGGCTGTTGCCGATGCTTTGCATCCCAATGACAACGCCGAAAGTGTCAATGCCGGTGTCGAATACCAGTATGGTGGTCTGCTGGCACTGCGGGCAGGATACAAATCCCTGTTTCTGCCCGATAGTGAGGAAGGTTTCACACTCGGTGGAGGTATCTGTTGGGCTGCCATCGGGCTGCGGTTGGATTATGCTTACGAGGAATTCGGGAAGTTCAACAATATTCAGAAATACACGCTGCATTTTATGTTTTAGATAAATTAGTGTACTCTGTCCCCCCATCCGCCCCGCAGTAATCCATTGTTATAATGGCAAATAACAGTGGGTTTTTTATTTCAGTGTAAAGTTGTAGTAAAAGATTTACACAGAATAGTCTGAATTTAATATATAGGGGATCTATACAAGCATTCCCAAAGGCTTCCTTCAATTTTTAAGAACTCTATTATCACATAAATGGCGATAGTTAAAATTCATTCCATGAAATATTGATTGTTTTCACTTATCAGAGTAGTAAATTATTCCCGTTAAACCAGCATAATCCAGATAGCAACACTTTATTCCACTAACCGTTCATTCTTTCGCTGGCATCCCTCTATTTATTGTATTAGAAATATATTTCTTTAACGAATTGGAGAAGGATTTAAAATAAAGTTCCTTGTTTCAGTTTTTTTATTTCTATTTATTTGAGAAGTCTATCGTCCATTTGATTATGTGGAGAAATTCAATAGTAGAATTGTAAGTTGAATAAACGGGTTTTGCTCTGAATAAGATCATAGTGCCATGCGGCCATTTGCTCGGTACATTCAGCGGAGTTTATTGCATTTGAATTTGGGGCTGGTATTCTACCTCAGTGCATAACAATGCAATAGAGCGAACTCCCAGCCGACCAGCCTGAATTGCTAAATTATGCCATTCGGCTGGTCGCCGGCTATGCTTGGTCGTTATACCGCTTTACTGGAGTGAGTAAATAGGACGACAGGAGAAAAGATGAGTTTTATAGCAAGAATAATAATTCTCATCATTCTCAATTTAATCTCCATTTCTCCTCTCTTTGCACAGATTAAAACTGCTAATCCCATTGAAATTAGTTTTAATAGCAATGGCGATAAAATTCATGGCTGGTTTTACAAATCAGAAAGAACAGGATTTCTTCCTACAGTTATTTTGCTTCAGGGTTTCCCCGGTGGAGATGGTGATTTATTTGGAATCGGAGAAAACATAATTAAAGAGGGTTTTAATGTTCTGACCTTTAATTATAGTGGTACCTGGAGAAGTGAAGGAATTTGGACACCAGAAACATCACTTGGAAGTGTGGGATCAGC
>CAYSHN010000572.1:0-2652 GCA_964430815.1 uncultured Calditrichota bacterium
GTATATATTGACCTGTTATAATCACCTCGGCTGGGATTTGTGCTGTAGAGGGAAGAACGACTAAGAACAGGAATATAAGACTAATATTAATAATGCGATACATGATCTTTTTCCTCAAAATTAAAATTTAACCTCAAGGCTGTACTCAAGTCTATTTCATTTTTACAGTCAATTCTAAACCTTCATAAGTCACAACCATATCCGGCTCCACCTGAAAATCTAACCCCGATGGTTTCTGTTCGTTTATTCCCACAATCTCAAAAGTACGCGATTTAAGCATACCCGGAAACTCACCTTTGCGTTCACCGATAGTCAGCGTTCGGTCTTGTTCATTGTAGTTTAAGGGTATGATGGAGAATTTACCTTGCTCATAGTTGTAGTTGACGTTTTCGTCTTCATACAAATCAAATGAGCCATCACTGCCCGTGTACACGAATAAGCGAATGGGATCGGCAGATTTTTCGGTTGTATATTGAATCTCGGGCCCGCAGGGCACAATTGATCCTGCTTTGACAAAAATAGGGATATCGGTGTAGGGGGCATCGGCCTGAATCGTTTGTCCGCCCTGATAATGCTTACCGGAACGCAGATCATACCATCCTGTTCCGGAGGGCAGATAAACTTGACGGGTACGGGCTTTATATTCGGTTACTGGATTAATCAGCATGGCAGGGCCAAACATGAACTGATCACCGATGTCGAAGACATTTTTATCCTGACCGAAGTCCATGACCAGTCCCCGCATGATGGTATAATCCTGCTGGGTGACCATCCCGGTCAATGAATATATATATGGCATCAGGCGATAACGTAACTTATCATACGCCAGCATGGTTTGATAAGCGGGATGATTATCCGGCGCAATATTGAACATTTCGCGGTAGGGGAATTGGCCGTGTACTCGCATAAGGGGGCAGAAAGTACCAAACTGAAACCAGCGGATATTCAACTCGCGCCATTCATCCAAATCAGCCTGGTTTGGATGCTCATAACGGTATTCCACTGCAAAACCGCCGATATCGGTGGTCCAGTAAGGAATTCCGGCCAGGCAGAAATTCAATCCTGCCGGAATTTGCGCTTTCAGGTCGTACCAGCGTGAGGCTATATCACCACTCCAGGTGGCCGCGGCGTAACGCTGCTGTCCGGCGAAGGCAGAGCGGGTAAGAATAAATACACGTTGGTCGGGTTTGGTCAGGCGTTGATTTTCATAAATTCCTTTGGCATTTATTAAAGAATAAGTATTCAAATATCGGGCAGCACTGCCCAGAGCGGTAGGATGCTGCCGCAGAATAGTTTCCGGCAGTGACATATTGGATTGAATATCCGGTTCCGTACTGTCCAACCACCAGGCATCGATGCCCTTGCTGAATAGTTTTTCATTTATCTGTTTCCAGAATAAGTCGCGTGCCCCCTTACTGTAGGGATCATAAAACGTCGATACGTATCCGGGTCCGACCCAATCTTTTTGCTGCTTTTCAATATTGCGCATGTACAGCCACCCGTTGGACTTGAATTCATCGTAATGCTTTGTTCCAATATAAAATTTTGGCCAGACCGAAATCATGATACGGGTGTGCAGATCGTCGTGCAATGCTTTTACCATGCCTGCCGGATCGGGATAACGGCTTGCATCAAAATCATGACTGCCCCATTGGTTTTCCGGCCAGTAGAACCAATCCTGCACGATATTATCCAGGGGGATCTGACGTTTGCGGAATTCTTTGACCACCGCTAATAATTCCTCTTGTGTACGATAACGTTCCCGGCATTGCCATAAGCCCATGGCCCATTTGGGTATCATCGGTGCTTTACCGGTAATCTGACGGTATCCATGAATAACCTGATCCAGATTATCGCCAGCGATAAAATAATAATCGATCTGGTCGGCAACTTCGGAATAGAGTGATAATTTATCGGTTAAGTTTTCATTTTCCGGAGGGAGGCATTTTAATCCGATATACCCGCCGGTGTGTATCCATTCTATTTTAATCTGATAGCGCTTTCCGGCTTCCATCTGCAGAGTGGGCAGATAGGTCCAGGGCAGCCAGTTCTGACGCCAGGCCTCTGCCACCAGTTCACCATTTAACCACATTTTAACATAACCGCAGGAGTTGAACCGGAATTTATGCAAACCGGCTTCCCGGCATTCGATCTCTCCACTCCAGCGCACCGCTGACACGTTTTGCTGAAATCCTTCGGGATATTCATCGTGCACATCTATGTATTCATGGGCGATTTCCGACTCGTTACGCTTGGTAAACAGCGTTTTAAAATCACGGTCTTTAAAATACTCTGCCGTTAATCCCCCCTCGGTGCCATCCAGATCATAGAGTTTAAGTGCAGTTAAAGGCTGGTACTCCCGGATATCACCGAATTTGGTCCGGGAATTATTATCCCATAAAATTCCATAGTTCCTGCTGGAAACCAGGAAGGGTATTATGTCAATGATATTATATTGCCACAGATCTACATCGTGTCCCTTATAGTTCATGATGGCATTTTGATGGGCTCCCAATCCGTAAAACGCTTCATCGGCAGGGGAATCGAAGATCTGCCTGATGTGAAAGGTCTGTTCGTCCAATACTTCGGCTGGAGTAATTGTTTTACCGCCGTCTTGAGGTTCCTGCAAAAGCGGTTGGCCCTGAGCATTGT
>CAYSHN010000573.1:0-2641 GCA_964430815.1 uncultured Calditrichota bacterium
GCGGCGAAGAGATTTCCTATATCCCAATAGGAGAGATAATGATAAGTCCAGTCTTCCTCCCAAGTATCAATAAAAAATGGAGTTATAATCTAAGTACAGGTAAATTCCATTATATATTTTTAAATATTGTAAATATTCTTTTTTGCATGCTGTGGCTATGTCTTTGCGTCAATCCGCTCTATGCCCAAACTGTCGGTAAAGTAACCGGAACCGTTACGGAAGCTGAAACCGGTGAAGCACTGCCCGGAGTTAACATTGTTATTGTGGATACTAAAATGGGCGCGGCTACTGACATCAACGGTGAATACTTTATTCTGAATATTCCTCCGGGAAAATATGAACTTCGTGCCAGCATAATCGGCTTTAAGTCGATCAAGATGACCGACGTTATCGTCAATGCCGGAAGAACAACAAATATCGACTTCAAACTTGAAGTCGAAATAATTAAATCAGAAGAAGTGGTGGTGATCGCGGTGCGGCCCGATGTGGAACGGGACAAAACTTCGACCAGCGCCATCGTCCGTTTCGACGAGGTGCAATCACTGCCGGGAGTTAGGGACATCCTTTTACTAAAAATGATACGCAACGGGTGAATTTTACAAATGTCACTTATGGCGGCGGCGGAATCAATTTCGAGATTTCTGATTCATCTACCATGCAGATATTGAACTATATGACAATCAACGGATTACTGATCAACAAGGGGAACATTGATGTTGCCGGATATCTGACCTTTGCCGATGGTTCGGTTTATGAACATGCCCGTGATGCCGGTAGCATACCTACTGCTACCTGGGAAACGGGATCGACCCTGCTATTGACTGGTACTTTGCAGGATGCCCCGGCCAACCGGATTCAGAATTTTTATAATGTCACCTTCAATACACCCAATCTGGGGCGCAACCGCGACATGGGCTGGACAGGTATTACCATCGGTGGTGATATTACGGTCATTAATACCGGAGCGTACAGGTGGCAAATGACGTCTGCCTCGGCAAATAATGCGGCAGAGTTTAACATTATGGGTGACGTGATCGTCCAGGATGGTCAATTCACTTCAAATGGAACGAGTAATGCCAACACAACTATTATTGTCCACCACTATGGTGACATTATCGCTACCGGCGGGAATTTATCGGTCAGCCGCGGATCGCAAGGCAGCGGATCGGGTACAACCACCTGGTACCTGCACGAGGGGAATCTCTCTTTGTCGGATGCGACAACGCAGAGTTCCAATCCCACCCCCGGGAATGCTAAATTTGTTTTTGACAGCGACACTGTACAAAATATAACTCTCTCCAATGTAACCTATGCTGGTGGGGGGTTGCCCATCGAAGTTGCTGGAGGTACTTCTCTATATTTTGGTCTGAACCAGCTTGGTGGCGAGGGCATGGTTATACTGAATCAGGATGCAACCCTGATCACGGCCAATCCGGGTGGATTGGACAGCACCCTGCAGACTACGGGCAAGGACTCCATAAACCTGTCGGCAAACTTCATGTTCAATGGTACAGAAACACAGGTAGCGGGTGTGTCAATACCGGATTCCATTGGAACGCTGACCGTGGCCAATCCGACAGGAGTCGCCTTTAATGATACGCTCTACTGCCTGAGACTGGAAGTACCTTCCGCCGCTGTGATGCAAATCGACACGGCGGGCAGTGTAACCACCGAATACGGCGGAACGGTCTTCGGCACGATTGTCAACAAGGGTGTACTACCTGCAGGAGCACCATTGACGTTCGGAGACGGATCGGTTTATGAACATGCCCGTAACGCCGGTGATATTGTCGACGGCACCTGGAACGAGGGTTCCACATTATTCCTGACTGGTATCACCGATGCCAATCCGGGAAACCGCAACCAGGAATATTACAATATCACCTTCAATACCCCCGGTCTGGTCTCCAACCGCGACCTGGGTCTGAACGGTGTGACTGTCGGCGGGGATATCCTGGTTCAGAACAGCGGACTCAATCGCTGGCGGTTGACCACGGCTTCAGCAGGTGACACGGCGATCTTTAGTATCATGGGCGATGTAATCGTTACCGGAGGTTCGCTGGAAGCCCATGGTTCGAGTAATGCCAATATCGTTTTTGAAGTTCATCATTACGGTGATGTCAATGTGACCGGCGGAAACTTTTCGGTCTGCCGCGGTTCGCAGGGCAACGGCAGCGGTTCTACCCGCTGGTATATGCATGAGGGAAATCTTTCAATTGCCGATGCTACCACGCAAAATTCTAATGCAAATAACGCCTGGTTTGTGTTTGACAAAGATACAGTGCAAACCATAAACCTCTCCAACGTAACCTATGGCGGCGGCGGTCTGGCTATCGAAGTGGCCGCAGGTTCGACCCTTGATTTTGGTTTGAACGAGTTAGGCGGATCCGGTTTGTTCATTCTGAATGACGGGGCGGCAATTGCCACGGCTAACACAGGCGGTTTAGACAGTACTTTGCAAAATACAGGTAAGGATTCCTTAAGTGACGGTGCTAGTTACATCTTCAACGGAACAGAGGCACAAGTTACCAGTACCCTGATGCCCGTGATTGTAAACGATCTGACTATTAACAATGCCGCCGGAGTTGCCTTATCTCAGGAAACCACAATCAACGGTATTCTGCACCTGAAAGCAGGCGTG
>CAYSHN010000574.1:0-2634 GCA_964430815.1 uncultured Calditrichota bacterium
GGCGTTTGAGACAGATTATTGTCAATAATCATGTCAATAATCAGCGGAGAATAAAATGGAAAAACCAATAATTTTTTCAACTGAAATGGTGCGGGCTATTCTGGAAGGCAGAAAGACGCAGACCAGGGAGATAATGAAAACAATTCCTGGTAATATTCGTTATGAAAAAAGCCGAAATGCGTGGATAGAGATAGGAAACGATGACACGTTTCATTTTGAACATAAGTGTCCGTATGGGACACCTGGTGATCGGCTGTGGGTGTGGGAAAGTTTTTGTTTAGCTGATGCAAACGCATATACGTCAGCAAAAAAGATTAATCCTGATAATCCCGATGAAGCAGCCTTTTTTAAAGAAGATTGGTGGCGAGAAAAAAGTCATCCGAAATGGAAATTGTCAATGTTTCGTTGGGTTTCCAGGATTATGCTTGAAATTTTGAATGTTCGACCTGAGCGGTTGCAAGAAATTTCAGCGAAAGATGTCAAGCGAGAGGGCATAATAACCTCATGCCCTGAATGTGATTTTGGTTATGAGCCATCAGTCTGTACTTGCATTGATGAGTTTGCTCGGATGTGGGATTCTATCAATAAGAAAAGAGGTTACGGTTGGGAACTGAATCCCTGGGTATGGAGAATCGATTTCAGGAGGGTGGAATAATGCCAGATCGTGTCATAAAATCTAGTGTAAGAACCTCTCCCAATTTAAATCGTCTTAGCGATGCCGGCGAAGTCTTATTTTATCGAATTTTAACCCTTTGTGATGATCATGGCGGTTTTGAAGCCAGTCCGGATTATCTCCGCGGGGAACTATTTTCTAAAAAAATGACCCAATGGCCGATCAGAAAGTTGATAAATGAACTGGTTAATCTCACGAATAACGATTTGATTCGACTTTGGGTACAAAATGAGCGACTTTTTGGCTTCGTGATCAATTTGCACAAACACCAACGCATCCGGTCATTGCATCAACGCAAATCACCCCCGGCTCCGGAGAAGTTCGATATAAGGGCCGTAAATAGATTTCTGGGGTCGTTCGCTGTCAATTGTCAGCGAGTTGCTGTCAATTGTCAGCAATTGCCGGCGGACTGCTGTCAATTGCAGCAGATTGTCAGCCGTACACCTAATCCTAATCCTAATCTTAATCCTAATCTTAATCTTAAACATAAACCCAAACATCAACAGACTACTAATATAAAAGTACCGGAGAAAAAAGAAAGCAGCGAAAACGAAAAAACGGTTGAGGTTTTGAAGTTAGCGTTTTTAAAAAAATTTCAATCCAATCCGTTTCCGTATTTCAGTAATGACCAACATCGGGAAAAGCAATTTGAGGAATTGAATCAAATATTATTGCACCTGGTGGATCGGGTGAAAGGGAATATTGATATTTTCCTCTCGGATATGGACGGCGTGGCGAAAAACAACGACCATGATGTGGGAACGCTGTTGTATTTTATCAAGTCAAAACATGGTGCCAGCAGATGGGAGAAAATGGCGGATGAATTCACATTTACTGAACATGCCAGGCTAAAGCAGGAGTGGATCGATGCACTGGACGCCAATAAGCGGATGCGCCAATTGGCGGAGAATCTCAAGGCACGCGATCAGCCCGATTGGGTACAAAATGCGATTAATGAACTCAATATTATGGTCCAAAAATATGAGAGAGAGACGCGTCCAGCGGAGAAAGATATGTTGAAAAATCAAATATTTACCATGCAAAAACGATTTGGATTTGGGTGAGGTGAATTATGAAGATTTATTATGCGATTAGAAGAATAATTCGTCACCTGGTTTACAGATGGAAAACAGGTCAGACGATGAAAGTTTATTATGCGATTAGAAGAATAATTCGTCATCTGATTTATAGGTGGAAAACAAGAAACAAGCCGGCGCCGTTTTGAGATATGGACATCTGGATAGAAAATAGATTCAAAGATTTTTTCGCCTGGCAATTTAGCGAGCGGGAATTGAAATTGCCGGGTCATAAGCTAATGGTCGAAAAGATCAAAGCGGATTTCGAGCATGGCACGGAACGGCTGTTTTTCCGCGAGGAAAAACGCTGGTTGATACATAAGAGTCGATTTCAGGATTTTTTTGATTTGTATTTTCAGTTTATAAAAGGCATTGTGGAAGCACAGGGAGAGATGAATTTATGCTTGTAACTGTAAAAGATATCTATGAAACATTATTAAGAAGATGTTATGAATATCCTGAATTTATAAAAGAATTTAAGGACTATATTGATAAAAATAATATTGATTTACTCGCTGATTCTGATCAGGTATCTATTCCATATAAGTTTGTAGATGTTCCATTTAGGAAGAAAATTGAACCAAATTGGGATTTTAGAGAATGGTGGAAACATGCGACACCAAAAACTAAAGAGGAATTAGAAAATTGTTATTAGGATAAATCTGGATGGATGAAAGTATCAGAAAACAATTTATAATCTATTTGGTCGGAAAAAAGAATTTGCGCCCCAGCACGGCTCGGACTTATGCCAATAAGATTCGAGTATTTGAGCGGCGCTATCTGAACCTTGATAGTGTAAAACACCAGGACGTGATTGAGTATCTGGCTTATATGAAACTTGAAGGTTATAAAAGCCAGAATGAACGGCGCCTGATGCAAACGGCG
>CAYSHN010000575.1:0-2624 GCA_964430815.1 uncultured Calditrichota bacterium
CAGGATATTTCTATTGCGCCTAAAATGTTTTTAAAAGGGAAACTGAAAATGTGGCCGCATCGTGTCAAAAACAGATCACTCATCTCCCGGATTTTTGCCAAATCCAGCAGCAATCAGGAGGAAACAAAATGAAAGTTGGGTATTTCCCCGGCTGTTCGTTATTGGGTACGGCCCGTGAATATGATGAATCCCTGCGTATGGTCAGTTCTGCTTTACAGATTGAATTGGAAGAAATCAGGGATTGGAATTGCTGCGGTGCAACAGCCGCTCATAGTTTAAATCAATTTTTAGCGCTGGCCTTGCCGGCACGGATACTGGCATTGGCCGAAGCACAGTCATTTACTGAGTTGCTGGTTCCTTGTGCCGCCTGTTACCATCGGTTGGTAGTTACCCTGCATGAAATCAAAAAAAATGCTGAGTTACACCGACAACTAACTGAAACTATCGAGATGCCTTTGACTGGAAATATTAAAATTTTGAATATACTGGATTTTCTGGAAAAATACCTATCGGCCAGGATTTCAAATATATCCTTGCAACCATTCGCCCACAAAGTCGCGTGTTATTATGGGTGTTTATTAGTACGGCCGCCGGATGTGGTAGGATTTGAACGTTACGAGGATCCTCTGGTCATGGAAAATATTGTAAAGGCCCTGGGGGGTGCCGAACCTGTTAAGTGGGCTTACAAGGTGGAATGTTGTGGTGCGGGACTTTCTATTCCCCGTACAGATATCGTAGCGCAATTAGCCGGTAAAATTATCGATGATGCTGAAAGGTGCGGTGCCGAAGCAATTATTGTTGCCTGCCCGATGTGCCACTCCAACCTCGATATGCGTCGGAGCCAGATTGATGGTTACTTGAAAAGAAAAAGTCGAATTCCGGTTATGTATATCACACAGGTGATTGGCCTGGCCCTGGGTATCGATAAAAAATCTCTGGGACTACACCGGCATATTGTACCAATGAACATGCCGGTACAGGCGGCACTTACGGAGGAAATTTAGTTATGGCCAGAATAGGTGTTTTTGTCTGTCATTGTGGAGAAAATATTGGTGCAACCGTGGATTGTGCGCGTGTAGCCGAACTTGCAACTCACATACCTGGTGTCACTTACAGTGTTGATTATAAATATATGTGTTCAGATCCGGGACAGAATATGATTCGTGATGCCATCAGGGATAAAAAACTGACCGGAGTAGTAGTAGCTGCTTGTTCACCGCGAATGCATGAACCTACTTTCCGGCGTGCCTGTGCCGAGAGCGGTTTAAATCCTTTTATGTGTGAAATGGCCAATCTTCGTGAGCATTGCTCCTGGGTACATGAGAAAGCGGATGAGACAACCCGCAAAGCATTGGATTTAGTGCGAATACTGGTTGAAAAAGTAAAACGAAATTCACCACTATTTCCGATAAAAGTTCCGGTAACTAAAACAGCCCTGGTGCTTGGTGGTGGAATTGCCGGTATTCAGGCCAGCCTGGACATTGCGAATGCCGGCCATAAGGTCATACTAGTTGAAAAGGATCCCTCCATCGGCGGACATATGTCTCAACTATCCGAGACATTTCCCACTCTGGACTGCTCACAGTGTATCCTGACCCCGCGGATGGTGGAAGTGGCTCAACACCCGAATATTACGCTGTATTCGTACTCAGAATTGGAAAGTGTTGATGGATTCATCGGAAATTTTAAAGTAAAAATCCGAAAAAAAGCCCGTAGCCTAGACGAAAAACTGTGTACGGGTTGCGGAATTTGCACCCAGAAATGTCCCATTAAAAAATTACCAAGTGAATTTAATGCCGGACTTGGTATGCGAACGGCGATTTATGTTCCTTTTCCCCAGGCAGTTCCCAACAAACCGGTTATCGACCGGGAACAGTGCACTTTTTATCGCAAAGGGTCCTGTAAATTGTGCGCGAAGGTTTGTCCGACCGATGCGATTCGTTTTGACCAGCAGGATGAAATAATCGAAGCAAATGTTGGTGCGATCGTTGCTGCGACAGGATTTGATACAGTGGGAACCGATTTCTTTCCAGAATATGGATATGGTGAATATGCCAATGTCATAACGGGATTACAGTTCGAACGGCTGGCTTCTGCCTCCGGTCCAACTACTGGGGAAATTCGTAGACCTTCGGATGGTAAAGTGGCAGAAACCGTAGTTTTTATTGCCTGTGCCGGTTCACGCGATCCGGCCAAAGGGATTGATTACTGTTCAAAAATTTGCTGTATGTATACAGCCAAGCATGCCATGTTATTCAAACATAAAGTACATCATGGACAGGCTTACGTATTTTACATGGATATCCGGGCTGGTGGAAAAATGTATGAAGAATTCGTTCGCCGGGCTATTGAAGAAGATGGAGTAATATATGTACGCGGGCGGGTATCGCGCATCTACGAAAAAAATGGAAAACTGGTGGTGAAAGGGGTAGATACCTTGCTTAATTCCAAACCAATGGAAATCGAAGCAGACCTGGTGGTATTGGCCACAGCGATGATCGCGAACAAGGATGCCGAATCCCTGGCTCAGAAACTGCATATCAGTTATGATCCTTATCATTTCTTCGCCTAAGCACATCCCAAATTACGCCCGGTAGAAACCAATACTGCCGGTATTTTTCTGG
>CAYSHN010000576.1:0-2619 GCA_964430815.1 uncultured Calditrichota bacterium
CTTTAATCCGCCCATGATAGAGATAACCATTGCGATCCAAGACTACTCGTTCAATTGTTTGTTTGATAGCCCGTTCACCTAGAATTTTTCCATTCTCTTTACTGGCCTTTGTTTTGGACCCTGCTTTTTTCAAATTCTGGCCTAGATCTTTAGTTAAATTGGAAACCGAAAGCAGAGTTTTATGAGTGACATCGTCTACCAGTTGCCCGTATATATATTTTAAACTACGATATACAACCAGACGTGGTTGTTCCGGTGTTCCAACCATTCTTTTCTTTTTTCTGCTGCTCTTAAGCATTTTTAAACCTCAACCCTTATTATGCACCTGTCTTACCGGCTTTTTTACGCACATATTCTCCAGAATAACGAATACCTTTACCTTTATATGGTTCCGGCTTACGGAACCCGCGGATTTTAGCCGCTATTAAACCGACCAATTCTTTATCCGCCCCTTCGATCACAATTTCGGTGGCTGCAGGACAGGAGGCAGTAATAGATTCTGGCATGGCTAATAAAATAGGATGGGAAAATCCCACGTTTAATAATAGATGTTTCCCTTTCATCTCTGCCTTATATCCCACTCCGACTATTTCCAGTTTGCGCATGAATCCTTTGGAAACCCCGGCAATCATATTGGCGATTAGAGAACGGGTCAATCCGTGTAGAGATTTATGTTTTTTACTATCCCCGGGCCGGCTGACTTTAATTTCATCTTGTTCGATCTTGACGTCCATGTCCGCATGTATTTTCATAGTCAACAGTCCTTTAGGACCTTTGCAGGACAGTACATGATTTTCAAGATTCACATTTACTTTTTCGGGAATTTTTATCGGTAATCTACCAATCCGTGACAAGGTCGCTTCTCCTTCAACTAGAAATTAATACACATAACATAGAACTTCACCGCCCACATGATTTCTTTGTGCTTCATGGGCAGTCATAATGCCTTTGGGCGTAGTCATGATGGCCACCCCAAGATTATTCAGAACCCGCGGTAAACCGCTGACGCTAACATAATAACGGCGTCCGGGTTTACTGATACGACGGATCATATTGATCAGGGGTTTTCCGCCTTCATCATATTTAAGCCAAACCCGCAGTAAACCTTTGTTGCCTTCTTCATCTATAATTATATATCGTTTCAGATACCCCTGTGCGTATAGTATCTTGGTGATCTGTACTTTCATTTTTGAAGCGGGAATATCGACATGTTTGAATCCCGCTCTTCCTCCATTACGGATAATCGTTAAATAATCGGCAATCGGATCGGTTACAGCCATGTTCTTTCAACTCCTATTCACTATTTACCAACTTGCTTTGATCACACCGGGGATTTCCCCCATCAGTGCTAATTCCCGAAAACAAATTCGGCATAATCCATATTTGCGGAGGTATGCCCTGGGCCTGCCACAGCGTTTGCAGCGATGATATTTTCTGGTACTGAACTTTGGTTTTCGATTCGCCTTAACTATCATGCAACGTTTTGCCAACTTGCACCTCACTCCTTCATTATGCTTGTTTTCTGAACGGCATGCCAAAAGCTTTTAACAATTCAAATGCTTCTTCATCGCTCCTGGCATTGGTGACGAACGTAATATCTAAACCACGAATACGATCAATTTTATCTACATTGACCTCCGGAAAAATAATTTGCTCCTTTATACCGATAGTATAATTACCGCGTCCGTCAAGCGATGTATCGGAGAGTCCCCTGAAATCCCTGATTCTGGGAATGGTGATGCTGATGAAGCGATCCAGGAACTCGAATAATCGCTTACGGCGCAAGGTCACCCGGCAACCGATGGTCATACCAGCCCGTAATTTAAAATTGGATACGGATTTTTTAGCCTTGGTCACTGCCGGTTTCTGACCACTGATCTGGCTTAGATCATTTATTGCATGTTCGAGCAGTTTTGGATCCTGCTTAGCGTCACCTACACCCATGTTTAAACAGATTTTCTCTATGCGCGGTACCTGATGAACATTGGTGTAACCAAAGCGTTTCATCATATAGGGAATGATCTCTTTTTTATATTTTTCTAATGCTCGGGGAACATATTCAGCCATTTTTCTTCATCCTATCTATATCAGGTTGATAATATTTCACCACAATCGGCATTCTTACAGATACGCACTTTAGTGCCATCATCTAGATATTTGTGACCCACGCGGGTGGGCTGATTACATTTTTTACAGATTACCATCAAATTTGAGACATGAATCGGTGCTTCCTTTTCAACAATACCACCCTGTGGTTGTTTACGGGAAGGTTTGGTATGCCGTTTAATCATCCCTACCCCCTCAATAATGACCCGATTCTTATCAGGATATACCTTCAGTACCTTACCTGTTTTTGTCTTATACTTTCCGGATATTACTTTTACCAGATCATCTTTTACCAGGTTCATTGTTCAAATCCTATCTATTTATAATACTTCAGGAGCTAACGATACAATTTTCATGAATTCTTTTTCACGCAACTCACGCGCCACCGGACCAAAGATACGCGTACCACGAGGTTCATTTTGACTGTCCAGTAACACTGCGGCATTGTCTTCGAAACGGATATACGAGCCATCATCCCGCCGGATTTCCTTGCTGGTACGCACGATTACCGCC
>CAYSHN010000577.1:0-2616 GCA_964430815.1 uncultured Calditrichota bacterium
AAAAAGAGCCATATTCGAAGCCGATCCCAGCGGCTTTATTTTTCTAGTTACTTAGGCCATGACACAATAATTTAATTAACCCGGCCAGCTGTTCGTCGCCTTTAGAAAATATACCCTGCAAAATATCCTCGCGTGTACTTTTGGTCGGGCTAAATCTGACTCTATTATATTTCCTTAACTGCCGCTGTAAAAAATTACGTTTATGATCAATCTCCTCTTCCTCTTCCATCCGACTCCACTGAAAAGGAGTAAAGGCTTTCGGTACAAAGGCATTGCATGAAATTTTAACCGAGCCTGTACTTCCTTTTTCATTATATATTTCATTGATCGTCCCGACCAGATCAACCAGTGCCTCCAGATCCTGTTGTTGTTCAAAAGGCAGGCCCAACATAAAATACAATTTCAGATTCTGTATTTTTGAGCGGGCCACCAGTCGTGCCCCCTGCACTATCTCATGTTCACTGACTGGTTTATGAATTACCCGGCGCATCCGCTCTGAACCCGCTTCCGGTGCTACCGTGATCGAACGCAATCCACCACGTTCAAACAATTCGATATTGGCAGAATTCAATTCATCGATCCGAAAGGATGAGATCCCCAGTTTTCCCTGCTGTTTAACTATCCAGTCCAACAATGCCGGCAATTCTTTATAATCCGAGACTGCTGAACCAACCACCCCTACCGGACGGTTTTTCCAGAGTTGCGTGTCGACGCTATTTTCAATCTGCCGTAAGGTATTTACCCGGTAAGGCCGGTACACATAACCCGCAGCACAAAATCGGCAGCCGCGGGGACAACCCCGCCCTACCTCAATTAAGTACATATCCCTGAACGCTCCTGCCCGCGAAAGTACAGCAGATGAATTTGGAATACTGTTCATGGCCGGTCGATAGTTCCGTTCGATTGATTCAAACCGGGTTGGGTCATGGTGCACGGGAACATATAATCCCTTTACACCTGCCAACTTCTGTAATATCTCGGCCCGCGACCAGCGGTCACGGCGGGCCCGCAGCAAAATCGTGGTAAAGTTTTCGAGCAATCCTTCGGCTTCACCGATGAAAATCACGTCCAGGAATGGTGCTGCCGGCATGGGATTCATGAACATCACCATGCCCCCGGCTACCACCAAGGGGTGATCTCCGGAAGACCTGTCCCGCGCCAGCAGAGGGATACCGGTCTGCTGCAGGATCCTGACCAGATGCAACAGATCCAGTTCAAAAGCCACCGAAAAGGCAATGCAATCAAAATCACTGATCAGACGATTGCTTTCCAGCGTACAAGCTACTTTCGTAAATGGGGGAGGATAAAGAAATGCTCTTTCAGAGTAAATTCCGGGCAACTGGTTGAGGAGCCGGAAAACAGTTTGAAAACCTAAATTGCCAATACCCAGTTCATAACAATTGGGATAAACCAGCGCTATAGCAGTATCGTCGCTTTTTTTGGGATGGAATAAGAGTAATTCCTGGTCAAGAATTGCTTTACTGAATTGCCGGAATGGATAGGTCATATTCCAGGCCAGGACTAATACTCCTGATTCATATACAGGGGTGACAGCCGGTAGTCACCAAAACCACTTTCATCGACAAAAACAAAAACCCGGCGCAGGTTATAGTATCTCCATACTTCATATGGTGACGAACTAATCTCAAATGGATGGCGCTCAACGTCGTCCGGATATCCAAATTTTATCATAATCCGACCCCGGTCGGACAACCAGCCTTTGGAACTGAAATTGGAATACTCACGGTTCGCGTAATTGATCCGGCTGAAATACTCGTCCATTAACTCATTGACCTTGGTATTAGGATTGGGGTCCCTTTGCGACCAGAAATTGGTAAAAAATTTCTGCTGCTCCGCCAGTGTCGCTTCTTCATATCTGTTCAATGAATCAGTAGGCAGAATATAACGCATCTGATTTATCGCAGTGGTTATATCTTCGCTGGTCTCAGGCAGAGTCACCCAGTAGAAAGAGATTTTCTTACGGCTTTCAGATTTATACTTGTCCGCTTTTGCTTTTATGATGCAGGTATAGTTATTCTTTTTCAGTTGATATTTGGCAATGTCAAAATAAAATGAAGTAACCGTATCTTTGAGATTGACGGTCATGGCACTGTCTAGTTCAAGTTGGTCTTTTTCATCCCGCAACTCCACATTTAGACTAGCTTGCAGGGGTAATTGCAGGCTGAAGAGTTCAAACTGGATATAAAAGTCTCCTTCTTTCTTCGGGAAATTACTTTTTACCCGAGGGATCCGGGAAATGACTTTACCGGTAGAATCAAAACTCAATTCGTTCAGTAACAACAGATCACTGAGTGCAAATTTCTGCATTTTATAATCAGTTAGAATCAGGTCGAGTTTACCGGTAGTAGTCTTTTTCGACATTTCGTCATTCATTTTCAACTTCAATTGATATTCACCGTACGGTATATCAAAATAGTGACTTAAAGAAACACTGCGTTCCCGGCTATTGGTAACACTATAATCCATTTCAGTAATCGTTTTACTGATTGACTCATATCCTACTTGCCGGTCATCTTTATCCAGCAAAGCCATTTGGAGTTCCAATTGCGCTTTGAAACTAGTTGCATTGGTCTCTTTGATAAAAGTTAAATCATC
>CAYSHN010000578.1:0-2606 GCA_964430815.1 uncultured Calditrichota bacterium
ATTGTTCCATCCCAGACATAATGATGAAATGCAACGGGTAACATAGAATTATCAATCAGTGTTCTGACCAACCTGGCGGTCCGGTCATATATTAATAGACTTATCTGCTGTGGCCGGTCCAGACTAAATATAATCTGTGTTGTGGTATTAAAAGGATTCGGAAAATTTTGATACAGACCGGTTTGACGGGGTGACGCACTTTGTACAGTCAGGGTATCTAAAATAAAAGAATTTCCAGCAACCAATTCAACCTGCAGGCGATATCGACAGAATTCTCCGCCGAAAATATCCAGATCCACAAAACTTAAATTCGCAGGATATACCTCTCCGACCGGCATTTCCAACCTACCGGCTTCATGAAATTCTGATTGGGCTGTTTGCCGTTCGATAATCCAATCCTTGATCCTCATCCTCGAATCAACGGTCCAGTTTAACACATTCCGGCCCTGACCAGAATAAGACGTAAAACTGGACAATTGCACAATCTTTCCATCCAACATTTGGGCAATACTTTTTTCCAGATTGATCAGACCATAACCCATTTTATAATCCGGACTCTGCGCCAGGGAGGCCGTAGATGTCATCAGTTCATATAATTGCATCATTGTCAGGGTCGAATCAACAGATAACAATATAGCTGCCGCCCCTGCACCCAGAGGACAGGCGGCCGATGTTCCTGATATATAAATATACTGATCCGTTGAATTGGGACTGATTGAATAGACCGACTGCCCCTGTGCCACCAAGTCCGGTTTAATTCTGCCGTCAGCAGTAGGACCATTTGAACTGGTCGGCCATGGTGAACCATCCGCACGTACACCCCCGATGGCGATCACGCTGTCGCCATCGGCCGGGGCCGTGATGTAATACCAGGAATTAGAACCTTCATTTCCCGCCGAGGCAAAGACAGCAATTCCCTTGCTGGCAGCCAAATCCGCAGCACGGGTTATAATGGTCGTATTCCCATTCATATCGGCATAAGTATAATCCACCTGACCAGAATCAAATGTACTGTAACCCAGTGACGTAGAAATAATGTCAGCCCCCATACTATCAGCCCATTCAGCCGCGGCCACCCAGTTATCCTCCTCCAGATGAGTTTCAAAATTTAGCAACTCCGTCTTGGCCAGCAGATATTCTGCAGCGTATACCGGTCCAATGATCGAACCTGGTTTATATCCGGCGATAATGGCCAGGATCTCCGTGCCATGATTATGCTGGCTGGAAACATCATTCTCTTCATTGGCAACTATGCTATCACCCTGTATGAAATCCCAGCTGGCCACGACCTGCACCTGCTGTAAACTTTCATGCTCTAATAAATACCCGGTATCAAACAGGGCAATTCTCACTCCTTCACCATGAAAACCCAATTCATGTGCCTGCGGAATGCCGATCATCTTGTTCTGATTTTCAGACGGGCCATACTCATTTTGCAGTATTTTAGATAAATAAGATTGGTCAGAATCAAATAGTATGTCCTGATTTTTAAAATGATGGCTGCATACTTTTTCAATCTTTCGCACAAATGGCAACCGGTATAATTTTTCAAGTTCCGCGGCTGTCGCCACAACACTTACGGCATTAAACCATTTTGATTGACAATGAATAATAAAACCCATCGTACGGAGTTTTTGCAGATAAGCTGATTCCACAGGAAGATCCGAGTAATCAAAGAGCGGATACTTACCCTGATTCAGGCGCCGTTGAATGGATCGATCACTTACCAGCGGCTGAGTGATACTGTTTAGTTTTTGGATTTCAAAACTGCCCTTATCCTTAAAATAAACCCAGTATCGCTGGCCTGAATTAGCGGACTGAACAGCGCTTAACAGAAAAATTATGATGATAATTAAAGTGATGCGCATGTACTGCACTATTTACGATAGACCTTTTCCATTACTACTGATTGATACGGATTATCCTTTTCGTCTCTTGAAACCGCTGCGATTTTTTCGGCGATCTCCATACCCTTTACGACCTGTCCGAAGACGGTATAACCGCCCTGATCCAGGGCCGGTAAATCTTTAAGACAAATAAAAAACTGACTGCCACTGGAACGCCTGTCAGGATTTACCTGATCCGCCATTCTGGCCGCGGCCACACTTCCATACACATGCGGTAATTTTATTTCGGCAGCTACTGTATATCCCGGTCCACCCGTGCCATCATTACTGCGATCCGTATCCTTGCTCAATGGATCGCCACCCTGGATTACAAATCCCGGAATGACCCGGTGAAATGTTGTACCTATATAATAATCTTGATCCACCAGTTTCAAAAAATTGGCTACATGACCAGGTGCGGACCGAAGGTATAATTCAATTTCAATATCCCCCAGCCGGGTCTGGATGACAAGGTGCGGATTAGGTGAACAACTGAAACACATTATTACGATCCCGAATACAAGTAAAAGTAAACGTCGCATAACATCTCCTCCGCTGCAATGACTGTCTGAACAGTTAAACAAATCATATTTATAACTTTATATCTTAATAATTTTATTCTGGTTCTGGACAGAGGGCCCTGCTACTTTATTATAATACAACCAGTTTCCCATTCGGTTCCACTGTCAATTTTCAACCGATCAGCGGCGGCCAGGTTTG
>CAYSHN010000579.1:0-2577 GCA_964430815.1 uncultured Calditrichota bacterium
CGCACTATATACCGCCGGCGTTACCGTGTAATACGATATGCCACCAGGTATCCCCTGAATCACAAAACGAAATGTATCGGTTGGGCTGCTGACAAGAATAGCCGTAACTTCATTCAAACCGGCTGTACTATCGGCAGTAAGTGTCGCTTCTGCCACACCACTGATATTTGTGGATTTAAGTACACTGGATGATCCTTCCAGATTGCCATTTCCTGTACGAATGATAAAATTAACATTTTCACCACTAATCGCATTTCCAAAAGTATCTGTTACCGCAACACGTAAAAGTTGATTGGTACCAGCAGTGATCGTGCCATTTCCAGATTGATATAAAAGTGTATCTGCACCAGCTGCGTTTACTGTAACTAGGGCACTGGTTCCACTAACTGATGTATTTGATTTACTGCGCGCTGTAAAGGACAGGTTTTCCGCAGCAGAATCGGCAAAAGTAAAACTGACTACTCCAGCAGTAAGATTATCTTCTTGTGCACTGAGGCGTACACGGGATCCTGTAGTTAAAAATTCAACTGTTGTTGTATCATCCCAGCTAACCAGGTTATTCCCGGCGTCATAAGCGCTTACCGTGACAGTTACCTCTGTGCCCGCAGCAGTATTCAACACCGCCGGGATAACGGTATAATATGAAATCAGACTGGGTAAAACTGTAACAGTATATCCACCGTTTGTGGTACTGACAGCAGAACTGGTACCGATGCTGGCATCGACAGTAGATGTAAAACTACCCGAGCCTGTTTGGGTCGGCCCATTTTCGAGGAAGGTCACGGTAATAGAATCCTTAATTGTAAAATAGGATGTCTTGATCACCAGGCTATCACCGGTGGGATAATACCACCAGGAGGCAAATCCGGCTTCGGTCGGCTTGGATTGACTGCGTTGAATGAAGTAACTGTTACCATCTACATCAATCGAGACCGCGGATATAGTTTCATTTACAAACGGGTTATTAATCACCACATGATCGGCCTTACCCATGTTCGATGTCGAAGAAGATATACTGGAAATCCTGTAGACATATTCATTGGAAGATGATGCACGCTGTACCGTATCCGGGTTTATATTCGCTGTCGCGGAATTTACATCATCACCGTACCACATAATAGACATCGAATCCATTACGGCCGGTGTGTCATTATTGGCGAATTGCAGACCTATTGTAGCATCACTATTTTCTATTCCAATCGTAGCCGTAGCGAGGGAATCATTCATTACATCCCGATAATTAAAAACAAATTCATTGGTAGTTTCAGATAATATCAATTGAAAATAATATGAACCGGCCTGGGTAACATCAAAGCAAAAGTCATTCCATTGAACGACAAACTTCCTGTATGGTGCCGTACCAATGGTTTGGTAATAAACGTCTGAAAACGCAGCTCCTGAGCGGAATCTGATTGTACTCCAGGCCGGAGCAATAATATTATTGGGTAAGTTAGCATTCGGAACTCCATCGTCATTCTGATCTTCATAGTGAGTGCCAATAGAACTAAAATCGATGAATCCGCCTGTACTGATCCAGACCTGAGAATAATCCGTACCATAATAATTAAAGTTGAAACCAATCTCAATTGGCCCTCTATAGTCATCCGATACAGTGAAATCAGCCTGTGATCCCGCCAGAACATCCTGCCAGGTAAAAGGTATAGTAGTCCCGGAGGCTAACGACGTTTTCCAGCGGTAGCCATAAGTATCCGGTCCCCCGGTAGGCGAAGTAGCCAGTTGGGCAAATGAAGCAGTACCGAATGAAAGTACTACCAGTATTGATATTATCTTCGCAAGTTTCATAGTTATATCTCACTACTTGTTAAGCGTTATAGTATTTCCTCTGCCAGTCACCGTAGCTGCAAAAACACCATTCGGCAAACTGGTTTCAACCATGACCGAATTTTGCTGGTTTTCTGCAGGAATCGTTTTCTGATTTAAATTCACCTGTATTTCCAGCGTCAGAACATATGGCTCTGTATAGGAAAAAGGATATATTCGTAAGGTGCCGGTTGAGTCAGTATAGTTCCAGGCTAGGACATTATCCCGGGCAGCATTTTCCCGCGACTGGATCAACCAGAGTGCAGTTCTTGATTTTTCGGCATAGAGCAAGGTCAGTTTACCCTGATTGCTTGCCAGACGTATGTCGATATTCTCTACGGTTATTACGCTGGTAGTATTGATTCTGAGGTTTAACGATTGGGGATCTGGATTGGACTGGAGATCAGTAGTCAGAACCTCATATTCAACCAGTCCGGTGGATGGTACTGTATTTTGTGCAGGTACTCCACTATATAAAAATAAAAAAATGATCACTATGAATGATACTCTGGACGACATTATACTGTACTCCTATTTTTATAAAAAATATAATATTCAATAAAACAATTTTACATATTTATATTATAGTATTGGTGATAAAAAGCACATTTCACAGTCATGATTATTAACTGAGATTCGGCATTGTTTTCATTAAGTTTAGCGAATATTTAACTTAAAAAACATAAATGAAAGAAAACATCAACTTTTCCGTAAGTTTTTAATATCTTTAGCGCAGTTAATCGGAACCAGAAAAAG
>CAYSHN010000580.1:0-2572 GCA_964430815.1 uncultured Calditrichota bacterium
AGGAATGTAATGGGAGGTCAAGAAGAGGCCGCAAAAGTGGATGAGCGTGCGCAGCGGTACCGGGGTCGTGCGGGAGCCGGAGGTGGAGCTTCAGCCCGAGAGGTAGCCGAGGGACGCCGGGCGGCGGCGGCAGCACGTGGAGCAGCGCGCCGGGCGATGGAATCGCAGATAGGTGGAACGGGTATGCTGGGAGTGCTTTCGTCCGGTGGTGGCAGTGGCAGTGGTGATGCAGTTGCTGATGTATTGGGTGCGGCCGGCGGCAGTGGGATCGGTGTGGGTAATCTGGAAGATGTGTTATCGGGAGTTGGCGGATTGGCCACGGCGACCTCCAGCGGTCAGCGTACGCGCGTGGGCAGTGTTGGCGGCGGCCGGGCGACCGGATCGGCGGACGTGGGTGAACTGTTGTCGGGGATCGGATCTTCTGGTTCGGCGAGCGTCGGGCGCAAGGGTACAATTCAGATGACACTGGATGCGGCGCGGGTGACGGGAACCGGGACTAAAGCAGCCAACCGCAGCGGGGAGGAGATCTCGCGGACGATCAATACGCATAACGATGCCGTTGAATACTGCTTTAAACGGGAAGCCAAGTTAAATCCGAATTTGAAAGGTGATATACTATTGGAGTTTGTCATTGGTTATGACGGCCGGGTAGGCACGGCGCGGGTGACTCAGTCTACGCTGCAGAACAAGACGGTGGAGAGTTGCATCATCAGCCGGGCACGCGGCTGGAGGTTCAAACCGATCGGTCAGGCTGAGGGAGACGTGACGGTAAGGCAGAAATATATTTTCGGATAATAATATATTATAAATTTCGTTTCTATAACCGTATGGGCGTTCATACCCATACGGTTATTTTATTTGTGCCCGGGTATGTTTTATAACCTACCCCCCAGCCCCCTACCTAATCCGATTAGGGAGGGGGGAAGAGGGAGGGTTATTTAATATCCGTCGTTTTTTCAATGAATTTTAATCCGGTTCCTTCCAGTTGATCCAGCACCGGATTGTAGATCG
This sequence comes from uncultured Calditrichota bacterium, assembly GCA_964430815.1. Classification (GTDB taxonomy): domain Bacteria; phylum Calditrichota; class Calditrichia; order JAJRVZ01; family JAJRVZ01; genus CAVZSQ01. Next base: position 1,012 of record CAYSHN010000580.1, read on the forward strand.
GTGCCTGTACAGGTATATGAACTCCCGGCATGTTTATTTTTCCCTGCAGGATCATAACTGCTGCTATAGCAGCCGGTAAACTTACCGTACGTGACATTGCGGAATCATCGTTGGGAATACCTTCATCCACCAACAGGGAAGTGATCAATTGTTTTTTATTTTTGAATTGAGCGATAAAGCGATGATAAAGTACAATCAAGTCTAATTCGTTCTCCTTCAAGATCAGTTTTTTCTGCAGCAGGTTACAAAACATATCCATTACATTTTTTTCATCCGGCAGAGCAATGCTATCAAACAGACCCAACCAGATAAATCTCTGAATAACGGTGTCATGTTTTTCCAGACCGAGAAAATTAGCTGTATCCGCCGGCAGGTCTGCGCTGTTTTGAGTACCGATCAATTTCATAGTCATATCCCGATAAGTCAGCTTTTTCAGATCTTCACGGAGTGTATCATCAAATAAACCCAGTTCAGATGCTTTTTTCATAGTATAACACCAGCCGATATTGCGCAGGGTACCCCTGAAAATCGTATGCGCATCTTTCAATCCGTACAACTCCTGATAGGGCAGTGCATTACGGTTGGTATAGGCTTCAAAGCTACCCACCCCCTCAATATCGATAATCTCATAGTTTTTAAACAAATCCTTACTGGGAATGAATATCACTTGTCCATTTTGCAGAAATTGGCCGGAATTCCTTCCTGCCATTACCACTCCCCGCGGACTCCAGGAAAATTTATAACCGAAAGGATTGTTATTATGACGCATAGCCGGCAAGCCACCACAATATGATTGAAAACTGACAATCTTACCACCTTGCTGTTGTACATGGTGAATGATTCGCATGGCCGACATGTGATCAATGCCGGGATCCAGACCTATTTCATTAAGAAAACACAATCCTGCTGATTTAGCAGCCTGATCCAGGTCCTGCATCGCTTTGCTGACATAGGAAGTGGTGATCAAATGCTTCTTATGTTTCAAACACAGATTGGCGATTTGAACATGATGAGTATAGGGTACCAGACTGATGGCTAAATCGCATCCGGCCAGTAACCGGTCCAGATTTTTTTCATCATCGACATTCAGTGCTTCGGCGGATGCATTGGAAAATCCCTGGATCAAAGCTTCTGCCTTGCTGAAGGTACGCGAAGCGACTTTTACTTGAAAACCACTTTTCAATAAATGGACAACCAGCGGTTTAGAGACCAGGCCAGCGCCAAGAACTAAAACATTTTTCATATTAAGATTCTCCCCGGTTTAATAGGTCAGGTTAAACATTTCTTTATAGTTACTGCGGATTTTCAAATTCAACCAGCTATAGAAGTTCCGGATCTTTATTGGATCGAGACCTTCATGACGCCAGATTTCTTGTAAACGTTTTGTTTCAGTAAGGATAACAGATTCCAGGGGAAGCAATTTCTGTAAGATGCCCGTCTGTTGCAGGTTTATTACTACGCTAAGATTTAAATATGAATTCCCGTTATCCCGGTTGATCGGGAAACATAATTTCTTCAATTTCAGGGCCATATCACATATAGGTGCAACGATCGATTGAGG
>CAYSHN010000581.1:0-2568 GCA_964430815.1 uncultured Calditrichota bacterium
ACAGATGCAAAACTTACGCGAACTATATCAGGAAATAATTCTGGATCATAATAAGAATCCCAGGAATTTCCATAAAATGGAAAATCCCGACCGGGTAATAGAAGGCCGGAATCCATTGTGCGGCGATCATTATACCATTTACCTGCGCTTACAGAATGAGGTAGTGAAAGATATCAGTTTTGAAGGAGCAGGGTGTGCTATCTCCAAATCATCAGCTTCCATGATGAGCAGTATCGTTAAAGGCAAAGAAAAGGACGAAATCGAGAAATTGTTCCAGCTGTTCCATAAAGTAGTTACAGGTGAGATCAACGCTGCTGAACATTTAAACGAACTGGGCAAACTGGCTGCTTTTTCCGGGGTAGCAGAATATCCCGTAAGGATCAAATGCGCGATTTTGCCATGGCATGCCATGTATTCGGCTTTAAAAGGGGATTCCAGTTCAGTCAGCACTGAAGAAGAGAAAATTAAATAAATGGCGATTAAAAGACAGGATCTTATATGAGTGAGAAAACCATTACACCCGCTGAACTTGAATCCGAGATCAAATTAAAACTGCAAACTGTTTATGATCCGGAAATTCCCGTGAATATATGGGAACTGGGTCTGATCTATGAAGTAAAGGTGCAGGATAATTTTCAGGCTTATATTAAAATGACCCTGACCAGCCCCTATTGTCCGGCAGCGGAGAGTTTACCGGGGGAAATTAGGACAAAAATAAAAGCGATTCCCGGTATCACTGATGTCGATGTCGACGTGGTCTGGGATCCACCCTGGGAACCCGATATGATGAGCGAGGTGGCTAAATTAGAATTAGGAATGCTTTGATGAATGACACAGAGATGAATACAAGCCTGGTAATAAAAAAAGGAACCAAAAAGGAAACGGTGCCGGCCTATAAATTGGATCCTTATAAACTGCGCCAGGATTTTCCCATTCTGAACGAACGGATCTACGATGGTAAACCATTAATCTATTTTGATAATGCTGCCACTACTCAAAAACCATTGCAGGTCATTAAACGGATCAGCGATTATTACCTGCATGAGAATGCCAATGTACACCGGGGTATTCATCAATTGAGTACCAGGGCTACTCAGGCTTACGAAAAATCCCGCGCGACTATAGCACATTTCATCGGAGCACCGTCGCCCAAACAGATCATTTTTACACGTGGTACGACCGAAGGGATTAATCTGGTCGCGAATGGCTGGGGACGCAAATTTATCACCAGTGGTGATGAGATCATTTTAACTGAGATGGAACATCACAGTAATTTGGTACCATGGCAGATAGTGGCCAAAGAAGTCGGTGCCAAGCTCAAATTCATCCCCTTCAAGAATGATGGCACCATCGATTTTCCGGTTTTTGAACAACTCCTCTCCGGCCGCACCAGGTTGATCGCCTTAACCCACATGTCCAATGTTTTTGGAACGATCAATCCCATCAAACGCATCATTCGTATGGCTCATGACCGCGGTGTGCCGGTTTTACTGGATGCTGCGCAAAGCGTTCCTCATCTGCCTGTGGATGTGGAATTTCTGGACTGCGATTTTCTGGCTTTTTCCGGACATAAAATGCTGGGCCCCACCGGTATCGGTGTGTTATATGCCAAAAGCCAAATCCTGGAGAATATGAATCCTTACCAAGGTGGAGGGGATATGATCAGTTCGGTCTGGCTGGAGGATGCCACCTGGAATGAAATACCGTATAAATTTGAAGCCGGCACTCCCAATATCGCCGGTGCCATCGGTCTGGCTGCTGCAATCGAATATTTGGAAAAGATTGAGATGATTAATGTGGCCTTATATGAGCAGGACCTGACCACATATGCCCTGGAAAAAATGCAAACTCTGAAAGATATTATAATTTATGGTTCAGCACCAGAACGGGGTGGAGTAATCTCTTTTAATCTGGGATCTGTGCACCCACATGATCTGTCGCAATTTCTGGATCAGCAGGGTATTGCCGTGCGCGCCGGTCATCATTGTGCTCAACCAATAATGCGTAAACTGAATATCGCCGCCACTACCCGTATCAGTCTGTATTTCTATAACACCCGCGAAGAAATCGACTACTGTGTTCAACAACTGAAAGAGGCAATAAAATTCTTTAATTATTAAAGATTTCTCATCCGCTGGCAGGCACTGCAATTACCTTGCTTTAAAATTTATTCCGGGCTAAATTAACAGGTTAAAAATATGAGTATTATGGGACGTCGTCTCGATTTGCAGACCAAAAAGAAGTTCGTAGCGCTGCGTCGTGCTTTTACCACACCGGTGATCGGAGTTGCTGGTAATGTTGGAAAAACCACCACCATTAGCATGATCAATCATGTACTTTCCCAGCAGGGCAAGGTGCTATGGAATCAAGGCAGTTATGGCAACTGGCAAAACAATGTCAAGCTGCTAGAGAAGTTATCCCCTGATTTTGATTATGCCATTTTTGAATTTGATTTTTTCCGCAGTGAATCCTTTGCCGAAATACTGCGCATCATTAAACCTAACGTCGGTATTGTAACTAATATTGGTGATGCTCATCTCTGTTACATCGGTGGTATGGTCGATATCG
>CAYSHN010000582.1:0-2538 GCA_964430815.1 uncultured Calditrichota bacterium
CAACTTAAAATGGGAAATAATATTATTACCAAAAAACTTCTGTTGATTCGTTAATAATATCACGATACAATAGTGGGTAAATTTACCTATGGGGATATTAAGCGCATGTCTTACCAGATAAAAGAATCTGAACTTTCATTCGACTTCATCCGCTCAGCAGGTCCCGGCGGACAGAATGTAAACAAGGTCTCCACCGCAGTACGCCTGCGGTTTGATATACGCAGGTCAATTTCAATTCCGGAACAAGTTAAAAAAAGATTAGAGCAGCTGGCTGGTAAGCGGGTCGATAAAAATGGTATACTCCTCATCCGTGCCCAACGGTTTCGCACCCAGGAGGCTAACCGCCGTGATGCCTTAAAACGGTTGGAGCAATTATTGCAGGAGGCCACCAAGATACCGCGGAAAAGAAAGCTAACTAAACCTTCTCTGAGTGTAACCTTGGGTCGATTGGAACAGAAGCATCTGCGGGGAGAGACTAAAACCTCCCGTCAGCGGATCCGAGATGTTGAAGAATAGTCCAATTTTAGTATAAATATAGAAGGCAATTTGTAGATTGTTGATACAGCTGAAACAAAAATTATTTGGATTGTTTCTTATTTTACTGGGTGCTGCTTTTACCGGCTGGTGCTGGTATACGGCGCTTCACACAGGATACTTCTATCCCAAATCTAGTATGCTTTTTCCTGCCTGTATCGTAATTGGTCTGGGGCTCATTATTTTCCCCGGCTACAAGGAAGAAAGAATCGCCCACGGTGAGGATATAACTTGCTTGAGTGGATTCAGATTGATCACTCCACGCTGGTGGATAATCATTATTATTGGATTAGTTGCCGGCGGTGTGAATTATTTTCTGCTATCGTCCATTTAATAATTTAACCAATGCACTCGTCTGATCACAAAGAGGAAGTATGAATAATAGAATATTTATTTTAGTTGTACTGTCAATAATTTTTGTAACAGTAATTAAGGGGGATACTATGAATAGTATCCTGGGGCCGATTAAAATAAATGTGTCAAATTGCTATGTTGGGAGTGAATATAAAGAAAATTATGTCTGGTGTATTGCCATTCATCTGGCCTGGAATGAACTCAACAAAAACATTATCCATAATAAACTGAAGTTAAATACCAGCGATAAAACTGTTTATGATCTGGTTGATAAAATGAATCAGGCTGTTTTCAGTAAAAGGGATCTGGATGAAAGCAGTTACTATATAAAAAGTGGGTATGGTCAGCAAACTATTGAACTTATTAATCGTGAATCAAAAATGAAATTCCCGGATAAAAGTTTCGCTGATCTTATGGTATTTTTAAATCCCAATGATATAATTGCTTATGCTTTTTTCCTGAAAAAAGTGGATTATTTGAACCCCTTTTAGAAACGTGCAGTAAAGTTTTTAAATGACAATGTTACAGGTTTTTATTCCAGTACTTACGAACAGAAATTAAACATCATACTTTTACATTACTGGAATGATAACAAATTTATCATACGGTTGGTATTGAAAGAGCAGGAAGATGAAATATTCTTGGCCAAGGGATTTGATAAAAATCCACCCGAAGAGATGGTGAAGTTGATCAATAAATATAATAAAAGTGATAAGTTGGTTCCGATTAGTGAGGAAGACTATTTTGCCATGCCCAACTTACATCTAGATCATCACAATGAGTATGACGAATTGACTGGAAAAACCTTAATGAATAAGAATTTTGAAAAGTATTATATGGCCCAGGTGGTGGAGTCTATTAAATTTGATATGGACTACAAAGGAGCACGCGTGGAGAGTGAAGCCATGATGATAGTAGGAGCAGGAGCCCGAGCAGACAAGAAGTATAAGAAATTTGTAATGGATGAACCGTTTTGGGTTATCCTGAAAAGAAAGAACAGTGTAAACCCATATTTTATTTTGCACGTCAGAAATGTAGATGTTATGGAAAGGGTACAATAGCTATTTTCAAAAATAAAAAATAAGAGGCAGTCAATGGATAATCAGGCCTGGGTAAAAGAATTTCCGGGAGCAATTACAGTATGTGATACTTCCGGAATAATACTGGATCTGAACGATCAGGCCATAGAATCATTTAAGGATCAGGGTGGCAGGAAATTACTGGGTTCAAATTTACTGGAATGTCATCCCGAACCTGCCCGCAGAAAACTCAAGGAACTGATGAACAAACGGCAGCTTAATGTGTATACAATTGAAAAGAATAGTATTAAGAAATTGATTTATCAAACCCCCTGGTACGATCATGGTCAATATGGTGGCTTCATGGAAATATCGCTAATTCTACCGGATTCTATGCCACATTTTAATCGCGATAAGTAAAAAAGTTTATATCAATTATGGAAAATGATAGATTAAATGTGAGAAGGTTAAAAAAAATATGCCAGGGCAGAAACACAAGAAACCATCAGGACTAGACCTGTTATTAAAAAATCAAAGCAAGTAAGTGTAAGAACATTTTCTATTGTATTGATATGCTGATTCTATCCTGGGGATATAAAAATAACAGGCTAATTAGAGAGTATAGTTTAAA
>CAYSHN010000583.1:0-2536 GCA_964430815.1 uncultured Calditrichota bacterium
ATTTCGTTGTTAGCCCTACAAGCGGTTATTGTCACTGAAACACGAGGGTACCTGTGGAATCATAATCTGGATAAGGCTTCGACTGATTAAAACATCAGCAGCTCATAATGTTAATCAAGAATTTCTGTAACAGGTATTTTATTTTAAATTAGATTTCCACGGCCAGTTTACGCAGGAGGAGATTTCGGGAAATAATACATAATCAGCTTTACCTTTCATGGTAAATGTCCATACCTGCTGATTTTTAAGTAGATCTTTCACAAAATATAGTGTACTTCCTGTCACACTGACATCATCAACTATTAAAATTCTCTGCTTAGCCTGTTCGAGCTGGAAATTTTCCAGTAACTGTGGTTGTGCAAATTTAGGATTATTATGCGCATCCCGATAGTTGATATGGATAAGTTGCATCGGTTTCTGCAGTTTATAGGCCAGCAAACTGGCTGGAACAATTCCTCCTGAGGCGATACCTACAATTAAATCGATCTCGGGAAGATCTATTTTTTGTAATCTTGAAACAATTTCAACCATGGACAAATAAACAGGTGCACTCATAAGTATGAATTCCTTATAAATCTAGATTGAAAACATATATAATAAACATAGCGAAAAAATATACTGAATTGTTTCCACTTTTACTAAAAATCAGCATTTGCTATTTTCAGGCGAATGCAATTTTTGAATCCCTCCAGGCAAGATCTCAATCATTATCTTTAGCGTCAAATTTATTTCAGCTAATTCACATATTTCTTCCCGCTAATTACCGATTGTATCTCCGTAAGGATGATTCATATTATTTGTATTTGCCGTATATTTTAGATTAAATTGATAAAAATTAATTGTTAATTAATCGAAAATTATGAATTTAATGGAATGAACAAAAAACAGATTTTTCAGGAAATATTGAATCAGCGTATTATGGTTCTTGATGGTGCTATGGGTACCATGACTCAGCGGTTGGGTCTGCTTGAAAAGGATTACCGGGGTGACCGGTTTAAAGATCATCCTATCGATCTGAAGGGGAATACTGATATTTTATCGATCAGCCAGCCGGAAGAGATCGCTACCATTCATCGTCAGTACTATCATGCCGGTGCCGACATTATTGAGACGAATACCTTCAGTGCCAACGGTTTATCGCAGCAAGATTATCAGTTAAGTGACATCGTCTATGAAATGAATTTTAGGTCTGCACATCTGGCTCGACAGGTTGCCGATGAATTCACCCGCTTATACCCGGATAAGCCGCGCTTTGTTGCCGGATCCATAGGTCCTTCCAATCAAACCGCCTCCTTATCGCCCGACATCAACCGTCCGGCATATCGCCGGGTTACCTTTGACGATGTTGTGGCCGGTTATCGTGATCAAGTCCGTGGCTTGATTGACGGCGGGGTCGATCTGCTGCTGGTCGAAACAGTTTTTGATACACTAAATTGCAAAGCTATCCTGTATGTTATAGACGAGCAGTTTGCCAGAACCGGTAAAAAAATACCGGTGATGATTTCGGTCTCTATGATTGATGCCAGTGGACGAACGCTTTCTGGTCAAACTTTACAGGCCTTTTTGATTTCAGTTTCACATTTTGATTTTTTATCAACCGGTATCAACTGCTCGCTGGGTGCCAAGCAAATGCGACCCTTCATCGAAGAACTCTCCCGGTTGTCAGAGTATTATGTAAGTATTCATCCCAATGCTGGCCTGCCTAATGAGTTTGGTGGATATGATGAATTGCCGGAATTTACAGCTGCAGTTCTGGGTGAATTTGCAGAAAGTGGTTTTATTAATATTGTCGGTGGTTGTTGCGGAACAACCCCGGAGCATATTCAGAAAATTGCAGCTACTGTTTCCGATAAAAATCCACGCCAGATACCACTGCTGAAAAAAATTTCCTGTTTCAGTGGATTGGAACCGCTGGTGATCAGGCCTGATTCAAATTTTATAAATATAGGTGAGAGGTGTAATGTCACTGGATCATCCCGTTTTAAAAAATTAATTATTGAGGAAAAATTTGAAGAAGCCGTACAAGTAGCCCGGGAACAGGTGGAAAATGGAGCACAGATTCTTGACATCAACATGGATGAAGGATTGCTGGATTCGGAAAAAGTGATGGTACACTTTCTTAATCTGATAGCGGCGGAACCGGAGATAACCCGCCTACCGGTCATGCTCGATTCATCCAGGTGGTCGGTCATCGAAGCTGGCCTGAAATGTTTGCAGGGTAAAGGTATTGTTAACTCGATCAGCCTGAAAGAAGGTGAGGAAATCTTTTTGCAGCATGCCGCCTTGGCCCGACAATATGGCGCCGCAGTTATCGTTATGGCGTTTGATGAACAGGGCCAGGCCGATACAACAGAACGTAAAGTTGCTATCCTGAGCCGGGCTTACCGCTCATTGAGGGAAAAACTAAATTTTTCACCGCAGGATATTATTTTTGATCCCAATATATTTGCGGTTGGTACGGGTATGGAAGAACACAATACCTATGCTCTCAGTTTCTTTGCCGCTACCCGGGAGTTAAAATCACTCTTCCCCGATT
>CAYSHN010000584.1:0-2534 GCA_964430815.1 uncultured Calditrichota bacterium
GGAATATTCTCAAACTCGATTCTCATCATTCATTAATCTTTCTACTCAAATTAATTCATTAGTATTTTTGTTATATTATCTTTTATTTTTATTAGTTTATTTAAGAAAAGAATTAATGAATGATGAGAATCGAGTTTAGGAATATTCTCAAACTCGATTCTCATCATTCATCTCTGTGTGTCTCAAAACTATAAATTGTAAGGAACAAGATTTAATAATTGGTAATTCGTACGGGGTTACTCTACATGCTTCCCGGTTGATTGAGGGAAATCTCGAACTTCGGGGAAAATTGCGGTTAGGGGTAAATACTTTTACTGCCGCCTCAATAACCAATCAGGCTGCATACCGTTTTGTGGAGCCGATAGACGGAGGAATATTCAGGTTGATATCGGTTGGATCTGCACAGATAATTTTTCCAGTGGGCACCACCGCCTATGCACCTGTCTCGATTACAAACAATGGTTCGGCCGATACCATTGGGGTTAGTGTTGTGGCTGATGCCACGCCGGCGGCCGAAGGGGGACGGGTGAATGTGAGATGGGATATTACCAAGAGTACTCCTGGTGACGGCGATTATGTACTGCAATTTGGCTGGATGCCAGCTCTGGAAGATGCGACATTGAAGGCAGACAGGTTGAACCAGGCCAAGATCTTTGAGATGACCGATACTACCGAAGCGGGTTCGGGCATGTATACAACTCAGTTAAGTTCACCGCCCTATTATGTGGCCCGGGGAAATATCACCACTCTGGGTCCTTTTGCGGTAGGCCGGTTTGGTTATGTCGACTATATAGATCAGTCTGCCGAGATCGTTCCCGCTGGGATCAGTTTGAGCCAGAATTATCCCAATCCGTTCAATCCCAGCACGACAATTCGATATACCCTGGCCAAAACAGGGCAGGCCAGACTTACTATATACAACGTGCTTGGTGCCCAGGTGCGCACGCTGGTGAATAATGTGGAAGAGAGTGGATCACATGCGGTAATCTGGGATGCCCTGGATGATCGTAGTAATCCGGTTGCCTCAGGAGTTTATTTCTACAAACTGGTGACGGAGGGGCAGACGATGCAGAAAAAGATGATGCTAGTGAGGTAATATTAAAATTCCAAATTCCAAGTACCAAATTACAAATTACTAATTACATCCAATAGGAAGTGGGTTCGCAGGCAAAAGTAAAAATTCCAAATTCCAAATCCCAAGTTCCAAATTACGAATTACTAATTACTAATTACAACTTGCGGTGAGTAGAGTCGAATATAGCCAACAAGTACCAATGATCTTGCCTCAAGAATATCTTTTGTAACAAGGATTTTATACGATTATTTCAGGATGATAAATTTCAAAAAAGTTAAAAAAAGTATTTATGGTTTATGTGGATTAATAGGACATGGATTCCCGCTCCGCTTCAATTATGAGAAGAAAAATTTAATCGATTATGCCTTCAACCTTCCTGATATGCCTCTCCACTACTTGGCAGACTTAGGGGGCGTTTGGAAAATAAACGGTGCTTATACTTTTTATACGTTGGATCGTTACCGGATAGTGCAGGCTTTCCTGGTCGACACGAATTTTTCCGCGATAGTAAGAAACAAAAGTACAAAATATCCCCAGCTGGTTTTGATCAACGATAACTTCGGCAGGCAATCGGTGTTGGACCAAATTAAATCTGTAGATGCCGTTTTGATGTTCGATATGCTACTGCATCAGGTTAGACCGGACTGGGATGAAATCCTGGAGATGTACGCAAAAATATCCAGAGTTATTCTGATTTATAATCAGCAGTATACAGCTTCAGAGCGAACGGTCAGGCTGCTGGATCTTGGTAAAGATAAATACCTGGACCTTTTACCTTTTGCCAGGAAAAGTCCTTTATACCAAAAATTATTCGCTAACCTGGATCAAATCCATCCCGAGCATAACCGTCCCTGGCGGGATATACATAATGTCTGGCAATGGGGCATCACCGACCAGGATTTAAAAAAGGTGATGTCCCGTCTCGGTTTTGAATTAAAATATTATAACAACTGCGGTCCTTTTGGAAATCTGCGACACTTCGAGAATCATGCTTTTGTTTTTGTGAAGAAATTAATCGAGGCCTAATCTTTTATCTTATACAACAGGTATTATTAACTTCATCCCAGGTGCGACAGATCTCAGCCCATCACCACCATTACATCATTATTTTTCTTCATCATTTTGAAGGGGATCAGGTTGCCATCCAGCGGCCTGTCGTTGATAATGATCCTGCTTACACCTTTGTGGATTGCTTTCTCGTTAATAATTACAATATTGAAATTTTTCTTCTGGAACCGGCGGGTAATCTTTACCTCCCGCCAATCCGAAGGCAGGCAGGGATCAATACGCAAACCGTCATAATCCGGTTGCACCCCCAGAATATACTGCGTGGCGGTATAATAAGCCCAGGCAGCACTGCCGCTTAACCAGGGCAGGCGCGCCGCACCGTAACGCGGACTGTAGATACTGTTTATAAATTGATTGTAAACATAGGGCTCGATTTCACGTATCTCCGCCT
>CAYSHN010000585.1:0-2532 GCA_964430815.1 uncultured Calditrichota bacterium
ATTTGAAAATTGATTGTGGTGCTTGGATTAAACGGATTGGGGGAATTCTGAAATAAGTTGTATTCAGCGGGAACAGCCTGAGGCAGTCCGGCAATATCCGAAGGTCCTGATACTGCAATGGTAACCGGCCTGCTGAATAAAGTTAACCCGGTGGCAATAGTATTGATTATTCCACATACATGAATACCGCCATCCGATAACTGGGCAGAGGAGATTACGTAAGTATCGCTTTCTGCGCCCGGAATCGCCATTCCAGTGTTAAACCACTGGTATATATTAGCTGTTCCGCCCACGGATACCGACATGGTCAGGGACTCACCGATCATAAGGGTGGTATCCAGACTTGTGCCTACGCTGTCCTGCGGTGAGTAGGTAAAATTTGGGATTACGATATTAGGTTCAATATCCTCGAATGTGAAGCGATTGAATCCGACGTTAAGATCACTAAGATTGGCCAGAGAACTTAGGTCTGGTAACTGGTCAAAATTATTATTATCTAAAACTAAATTCATCAACCCGGTTAGATTTACAAATTCAGCCGGTATAGCACCGGATAACTGGTTTCCACTGAGGAACAATCCGTCTAATTTTGTTAGACTTCCCAGTTCCACCGGGAGATTCCCGTCAAATTGGTTATAACTCAGATGCAAATCTATTAGATTGGTTAATTTACCAATCTCTGCAGGAATAGAGCCGGACAGTTGGTTGCTCTGTAAATTAACGTGTGTCAGAGTAGTCATATCGCACAAATCTAGTGGAAAGGTTCCTGTCAGTTCATTGCCGTTCAGAACAAGTTCCCACAGGGAAGTTAAATTTTTTAACGATACGGGCAATGGATTTTCAATATGATTACCATAAAGAACCAGATTTTCTAATTTGGTTAGATTACCTATTTCTTCCGGCAGGTTCCCGATCAGATTATTACTCCCCAGATATATTTGCACCACACGGTTATTGGAAACGTTGATACCATACCAGTTATTAATAGGTTCTGCAGTCAACCAGTTGGTGCGGTCATTCCAGTTTTCACCACCCATACTGTTATAAATTGCAACAAGTGCCAGCGAGTCCTGTTCACGTTCCTGGGCATTAATAATTTTTGGTATTGTAAAGAAAGATAATAAAAATATGGAAATTGCAGTGATATAACTGTTTTTCACGTCGACCCCCGTAAGATTAAGACCGTGCAAATAATTTGGATTGTTCAGGAATCATTATTATTTCAAATAGTGATGATACTATTTTACCAATAGCATTTTTTTGACGGCTTGGAATTGACCGGCCCGGATGGTGCAGAAATAAACACCACTGGTCAAACGGGTAGCATCAAATAGTATTGTATAATAATCCGCCTCACACTTCTCATTCATTAGTATAGCCACTTGCTGGCCAAGTAAGTTGTAAACTTCCAAAGTTACAAATTCAGAATTGGGAATTGAGAATTGGATATTGGTGCTTGAATTAAACGGATTGGGGTAATTCTGGTATAATTCGTATTTAGTGGGAAGAGTCGGCAAATTTTCTGATATTGCAGAAGGATCGATTACCGAAACAGTGACCGGTCTGCAGTACAAGGTTAAGCCTGTGGCGATCGTGTTGTCGATTTTACATATATATGAACCGGAATCCGTTAACTGTGCAGAAGATATGATATATACACTATCCGTCGCCCCTGAAATATCCACTTCGTCTTTCATCCACTGGTATTGGTTTGCCGTACCGCCGACAGTAACGTACATTTGTAAGTATCCTCCCAGTGACAGTGTAGTATCAATTTGTTTTCCCACACTGTCCTGTGGAGCATATGTAAAACCGGAAATGCCGATATTGCTTTCAATGTCTTCAAAAGTGAAACGGTTATTTTCGATGGTGAACGCATTCAGAGTGGTCAGTGAACTTAAATCGGGCAATCCAGAAAAAAAGTTATTATGAATTCTTAATTCCTGTAATTTTGATAGATTAGCCAGTTCGGCAGGGATGGTATCTGAGAATTGGTTCTCTTGAAGATAAATCCATCTCAGCTCAGCAAGTGCTCCGATACCCGCCGGTATAGTACCTGAGAATTGGTTTCCATCGAGAAAAATACCAGTCAAGGCAGTAAGATTACCGATATCTTCAGGAATGGATCCGGTGAATTGATTATATGACAGGGATAGATCGGTTAATTTCGTTATGCTGCATATTTCAGCCGGGATCTCACCGCTCAGTTGATTATAACGGACACTCAGTTGTTGCAGGTTAGCAAGATTGGAAATTTCCACAGGAATTGTACCTTGAAACTGATTTTGTTCAATATATATATATTTGAGTTTAGTCATATCTCCAATTTCGCTGGGAATTTCTCCACTAAAATTGTTATCCGAAAGGGCGAACATGTACAGACTATCCAGATTACCGATTTCTGGCGGGAGCGAACCACTTAACTCATTGTTTGACAAATACAGGGATTCTAAAGAGACCATATTACCAATTTCTGCCGGCAGCGCCCCACTTAAATCATTCTGTCCCAGATTTAAATACCTCAAGTTAGTA
>CAYSHN010000586.1:0-2524 GCA_964430815.1 uncultured Calditrichota bacterium
CCAAAATAAACAATATGTTCATTGGGTAAATACTGCAGCAATTGTTTGACCACAGTCAACCCACCGATGCCAGAATCAAACACACCTATCGGTTTATTCATAATTCTATAACTCAGATAGAATTTTCTATATCTTCTTTATATTGCCGCAAACCATTAAAAATGCCCTCGGCAATTTTCTTCTGTGTACTCAGTTCACTTAAAATTCGTTCCTCATGTTTATTAGAAATATAACCTGCTTCAATTAAAACATTGGGCATGGTAGCTCCTACCATCACCCAGAAAGGTCCCTGTTTGACCCCTCGACTCACAATGCCGACCTTTTCTAATTTATCATTGAGAAAATTCTGTATCAGTGAAGCAAAATATTGACTATGTTTAATATTGACGCTTTGCAGCATGGTCGCCAGAATAAAATTCAATCCCTCGTATCTTTGTCTGTCTTCACTCTCTTCAAATTCGATGGCGGAGTTTTCTTTGAGTACAACTTCGGTTGCCTTAGCATCTTTGTCCGCACTTAAAAAATATGTTTCACTGCCATTTGCATTTCGGTTCACGTTACTATTGCAATGAATACTGATAAACAGGTTTGCCTCGGCATTATTGGCGATGTTGGTGCGCTTCCATAATGGTATAAACACATCGCTATTACGGGTGAAAATTACCCGTAATTCCGGTAAATTTTTTTGTATTAAATCTCCCAGAGTCAGGGCGATGGGCAGAACAATATTCTTCTCTTTTATTTTACTGTATCCTAAAGCGCCAGAATCCTTTCCACCATGGCCGGCATCGATAACTACAGTATCCACCAGCCATTTCTTTTTCTGCTGTTCCAGTTCTTCTTTTACCTTTTGGGTCTGTTCCTCACTTCTATGGCCGCTATCTTCTTCCACTTCAATCACTTCCCTGGTACGCAGATTGACATAGAAATCATTACTATCGGTATTCAATACCAGGTCTCGGCCAAGGATTTCCCCCTTCAGGCGGAAACCAATAGAGGCTGTTTCTCCCAGCTGAAACGCTTCGATTTTGGAAATAATGCCGGATATTGCTGTGGCCGCAATACTCTGCGGATTAATTTTAGCGCCGTAAATGTCAATATGGAAATAATTATATCGCATATCCAGAACAATATCTTTTTCAGAAAATTTTTTAGTAGCGAACACCTGAATCATAGTTCCATTTTCTTTTTCGGCTATCCTGATTCCAGTAACATTTACATCCGTGCGTTCCATACTGAGTTGATTAATCTCTTTATTCAAGTTCAAAGTCAGAGTCGTATATTTATTTAATATTGCCACCAGATGATCGAGGGGAACCCACATAGAATTGTCGATCCACAGCGACTCCAAGGTGATCTGTACAATCTGTCCGTTGACACTTATAAAAGTATTATCCGCCGCAAAGGTGATCCGATCCTGGCCAATATACAATATAGTTTTTCGACGCTCTTCGTTGGTGTAGATACCGAAATGAAGGGTGTGAGCAAATTCAGCCAAATCTACGAACAGGTATCCCCATTTTTCAATCGTAACAATATGTCCTTCGATTTGCAAGGAAGAAGAAATAACAGATAACCGGTTATCCTTACCCGTCATCCCAGCAAGCCAGGTCGTAGATCTGGAATTGAGACGACTCAAAAGTTTCCTGGGCCAGAAGTTTAAGGTGGTGATTATCAAACTGAAATAATATAGAAATTTTCTGCGCTGCATAAACTCTCTCAAAATAATTGCTAACTTAATCATAAATATCAGTTTATTCAATTACTTTATCATGGCAGGACATATGTAATTTGATACTTGATAAGATTTGATTTAAACATTTTTAGTCAGGTCCGGAGGTTCTCTGTGACGTATAAATAACTTGTATCTGATTTTGAATTGAATTAAAATGAATCTTTTATTTATTGAGTGCGTAGCTTCCAGACTATATTCTTATCCCGTAGGAGCAGATTATGATTGTATTGGAAATTGAGGGCGTATCTAAATCATTTGGTAAAGTACAGGCTGTGCGCGATATCAATTTTAATATGGAAACAGGTCGTATTTATGGTGTGCTCGGCCCGAATGGAGCCGGGAAAACGACAACTATCCGGATGATTATGAATATTTTAATTCCGGATAGTGGCCAAATCCGCTTATTCAGCCAGAGTATGAATGATGATTTGAAACGTCGAATTGGATATTTGCCAGAAGAACGGGGCTTATATGCTAAAATGAAAGTACTGGATATGCTTGTATTTCTGGGTGAATTGCATGAACTATCACATAGCGAGGCAATAACCAGGAGCCGCGAATGGCTGAAACGGGTCGAACTGGACAGCTGGGAGAATAAAAAAGTCGAAGAGTTATCTAAAGGCATGCAGCAAAAAGTGCAGTTTATTGGTACCATAATGCATCGACCTGATCTGATTATCCTGGATGAACCTTTCGCGGGGCTAGATCCGATCAATACGCAGATGATGAAGAATATCATGCTGGAATTGAAAGCGGATAACCGTGCAATTATGTTTTCTACTCATCAGA
>CAYSHN010000587.1:0-2519 GCA_964430815.1 uncultured Calditrichota bacterium
GATTTGTCTGCAGCCCGGCAACTAATGCAAAACATAATCACCCAGGTATCCCGTTTTCATGGATTACTGGTGGTCCTGTTACACCCCAGTAATTTTCTACAACCAGCCTACCGGGAATTGTGGAATTGCCTGATCGCCGAGTTGGATCAACGGAGAGTATATGTAGATACTCTGTCGGGTCATTATAAATGGTTTAAGTTCAAGGAACATATTGAAATTTTTCCAGAGCTGAAAGATAAAACCAAGGAAATCTGGATAGTTAAAAAACCCGTTGGATTACGTACCTTCTCTCTCGAGGTCATCGGAGCGGGCAGGTTACATCTCCCCGTAGAGATACCTATTGAGAAAATTACTGAACAGAGCTATATCATTCATACGGATAAAACCAAAATGGAACTGGTGCTGGACCGGTTTTAAAATAGATAATTAAAGACACACTTCGAAGGATATTTAACAAATTCTGACAATTAATATGCACCTCTGTCATCTGACCATCAGCCCGATCGATTATGAACGCCGTATTTTAAACCAGATAGAAACAGCGGCGCAACTAGGTTACCAGGTTCAGGTCTATGCGCTGGGTCGGCCGGGCGAAATGAAAATTGAGCGCCGGGATAAATTCCTTCTGCAGCGTGTCTTCACGCTTTTTTATCGTGGTGGACCTATAAAGTTTATCAGTATAAATATACAGTTGTTTTTTTTGCTGCTGTCCCAAAAATACGATTTGCTCCATTGCCATGATCTGTGGGTTCTACCGGCAGCGGCATCCATATCCTGGCTGCGGCACTCTGCTTTAATTTATGATGCCCATGAATACTATGCCGGACTGGAAATTTTCCGGAAAAAACGATTGAGCAGGTTTTTGTGGTTATTGACCGAACGAATAGCCATAAAGCAGGTACAAATATTATTAACGGTTTCTGAAAAGCTGGGAGAACGATTCCGCAACCGTTATCCGAGCTTAAAACAGATCAAGATCATTCGCAATTTACCAAGATATGAACGGGTTGATTCCAGCCTGGTACAATTCCGGATCAGGAAAAACGAAGATAAAATTGTTATATATCATGGTCATTTTAAGCCGGGCAGAGGTCTGGAAAATCTGATTCATGCGGTGGCTATGACTACGGCCAAGGTCAAATTGTACCTGATTGGTAATGGAGAACTTGAGCCGGTTTTAAAGAATTTAGTGCTGGCAAAACATCAGCAAGAGCGTATCTTCTTTCATGATTTTATTCCGACGACAGAACTAATTTCGACTTCTGCTCAGGGTGATATAGGAGTTGTACTTTTCGAACCGAATAGTTTAAATTATGCAGCAGCTTTACCCAATAAATTTTTTGAATACATTATGGCCGGATTGCCGGTGTTATGCAGTAGTATTGAGACTTTTACCTATTATATAAATAAATACAATTTTGGATTGTGCGTTGATCCGGATGACGTAGAGGCACTCAGCCGGGCGATAGTCAAAATAATCACGAATGAAGATCAGTTAAAGGTGTGGAAGAAAAATGCCTTGCGGGCCGCGGAAGAATTGAATTGGGATAATGAGGAGAAAAAACTCATTCAAATCTATGCGCAGTATCAAGTATAATCAATTCATTTTTAGCCTACTGATCATAGCAGTGCTCCTGCGGCTTCCTGCTGTTTGGGATTGTCTTCCGATCGTGGACAATTCCACTGAATTTTACTTGGCCAAAATATCATTGAATATGGGAGCCCGGCAGTCACTTGATCCCTTGATTTATATTTACCCGACATTCTATTCGTATGTTTTACTGACCTTGTACGGATGCTATTATCTATTGGGAAAATTAGTTGGTCTTTTTTCCGACCAGACAGCTTTTGCAGTTGAATTTTTAATTCAACCTACCAATTTCATTTTGCTTGGACGTCTGGTGAATCTTTGTGTATCGGTTCTTACAGTTTACCTGATCTACAGGATTTTAGAGAAATATCGGGGGAAATTTTTTGCAGGGGTAGCAGCAGCAATGGCCAGCCTGAGTCAATGTTATATCGAATTCAGTGGCTATGCTACGCCAGATACCCTCTTACTCTTTTTTTCAACCCTGACGATCTTATTTTTTATTATCATCGATCATTCACCGCGCTGGTCCTATTTATTCATTCAGGGTCTTTGCTGTGGTCTGGCGATTGCCGCTAAATATAATGCCGGATTCCTGGTCGTCGGTATTCTGATCGCTAATTTTAGTCTATACCAAAAATATAAATTAAATTATTTTAAAACCACTCTCGTTTCTATTACAGGCATCGTTGTCAGTTTTTTTCTAACCAACCCGCTCTGGTTGATTATTCCCGATAAATACTTGGCAGGATTCATCTACGTATCGGATCAGATGGGTATCGCAGTTTCAAGCGAGCAGGGTATTAATTATATCTGGGAAATCAGCCATTTGCTCAGTAAAGAATGGGGGATAGGTCTGGCCTTTATTGCCGGGACAGTTTTTGTATTCTGGAAACAGCTGATTGCGATAACGCAGTGCTCGAAAGCTAAG
>CAYSHN010000588.1:0-2514 GCA_964430815.1 uncultured Calditrichota bacterium
CCTTTTACCATTTTCCTTTAGCCATTGGCCTGTACTCAGCATACCACAACCTTACCAACAAAAAGTCTTGATCATTAAAATTTTATACCAGGATATTTATATTCAAGTAATTTGCCCAGATAATCAGTTTCACCATTCTGCATTTTTATAATGGTTTCATCAACGGTCTGATTTAACCGGTTACCATATAGCGTAATATCCATAATAATATGATTCGCTCCGACATCTATTAATGCACGATTACTGGTCCAGACCGTTTTCTTCTTATGTATTCTATCAGCGTCACCCATCAACAATTCTTTTTTATCACTGATTAAAATTATACGATGTGGCCAGATTTTTTCCAGTTCCCGTTCTTCCAGACCATAACAGAACATAGTGGACTGGCTTAATTTAACATCTGTAAACGAAAGAATAATCACTTTTACCTTGCGTCTTACAGCCTCTTGCAAGTCTTTTTCCAGCAGGGAAAATTCCCGCTTCCAGATCGAGATAAAAATAGTTTTCTCAGCCTTCTGAATCAGTTCTTCAGCTTTCAGAATCATGTTTTCATACCCAACAATGTTCCAGAACTGATCAGACGTCTGTTTATTTTCAATATGTTTCAGACTTAGTTGCGCTTCTTCGATTTTATTCTTGAAACGACGATCCAATAACTCAAACAATTTATCGGCCGACAACGGTACATAGGTCTCCGGATCATAGGTTTGCAGACTGACTACCCCCATTTCTTCCAATTCCAGGATGACATTATAGATCGCCGAACGTGGTACACCTGAATTTTTACTCAATTCATAACGGGTCACCGGATTATGTTCTAGGAGTGAGACATAAGCCTTTGCTTCGTAAAGAGTAAATCCTAAATCCTGCAACTTTCTGGCAATGGTTCCTAGTTGTGTCAATCTTCCACCTCAGAGGCCACTACAATCCCATAATCCAGAACAATCATTTTTTACTCCTTAGTCTTAAACATAAGAAAAAATGCCGACTTTCATTTTATTAGAGAGTCGGCATTTTTAAAATCTACCAGGTACGGATCTTATTATTTAATTAGAACCATCTTGAGTGTCTTGTTATAATTTTCAGTTGTCATTTTATAAAAATAAATTCCACTACTTATGGGTCGACCTAAATCATCGGTACCGTTCCATATAACCTGGTGCAGGCCCGCTCTTTGTGTGCCGTTTAACAAAGTACAAATTTTTTGTCCCATGACATTATAAATAACAAGTTGTACTTTCATTGGACGTGGAAGTTCGAAAGTCAGGGTAGTTGTGGGATTAAACGGATTTGGATAATTTCCTTTTAACTCGGGTGTACGAATAACAATACCGCTTTGATCAATAATATCCGAAACCTGACCAAGATCGAAGTCCCAGGCGGTGTAAAAATTAGGATTGATCGAACCAAATTGAGTATGGATGGTAAAAGTCGGCTGTGCATCATCGATATTGGCCAGATGATTGTTACCATAGCCCTGGCTGCCTGCTTCATTGTCACCGCCATTGATTCCGAATTTGTAGATCTGTCCGGCAATATCATTACTATCGGGGCTATAGAATACCTGGCGAGTAAAAACAGAATCATTAGCATTCACATCACCATTGGTCCCATCGTCAAACAATTTCTTCAGCAAATTGGCACGTAAATCTGAACCCCAATCGGTTCCTTCCGGATTGCTCCAGCCACCAACTGCTGGACCATTCATCCAGACACCCCAAACAAAAATAGAATCTTCTTCACCCGGACCCACACTAAGCTCTCCCTGAATATCTTCAAGGGTTGAGCCAGCGAGTTTTACCTGATAGTAGGCCGGCCGCAGATCAACTTCCCAGCTAACGGTTACATCGTTGCTAAGTTTGTCATTATTTCTGAATTTCGGCATACGATGTGGATCGGATATACTGTTCACATCATCATTTACAGTCAACAGTTCGGGTTTTACAGTCGGTGCGAGTATTTTTCTTTTTTCCTGAGTGGTTTGATTGGGATCATTGAAATCATAGTAAATTTCACGATCCGGTACGCCATTGACCATTACATAATACTGATAGGCTATATCTTTATTCAAAGCGATCTCTTTAGCTTCTACCTGGACTGAATAATAATTGCCGCCAAATTCATTGACCAGCGTATCTTCACCAAAGACTGCTGTATTATTATAACCCCAGCGAACTAAAACAGTGTCACCAATACTGAATCCTTTATCATTGATGGCATTGGTCAGATCGGCACGGAAAAGTATGTTAACCGAATCACTGCCGGCTTTGCCCGGAGCTATATCATTCCAGTATTTCCAGGCCAGTGTAGTATCGTGATAAACCTGGGTTACGCGGTTTTCATTAGGAGATCCATTTCTTCTCTTAATATATTTGCCGGCCAGATTTTCATTATTACTCCAGTCTGTACCAATGGCAAAGCGGTATAATACAGAATCAACAGTTACCCATTCACCCGCCACATCACCCGGATAATGATCCGATGACTCAGCCAATTTCAAATGATAACCCCAGT
>CAYSHN010000589.1:0-2503 GCA_964430815.1 uncultured Calditrichota bacterium
TTTTCGTTTTTATTCCAATGGTCTTTATGGTCGTTATGACAATTTGGGCCTTGATTCTATTGCTATTTGAATTTAAAAACAGTACAGTTGGTATAATTGCCGCTGCTTTGCTAGTACTGGCGATTTTGCTCATTCTTGAAGCAGTGAAAACCCTCGTAAAATTGAAGGGAGAATAACTATGGCTTTTAAGATCAAACCTGTTAATTATTTTTATACTACGGTAGCTGATCGTCCCGGACAGGGTTATACTCTGCTGAGCACGCTGGCTGAAATTGGCATTAATTTATTAGGCTTCACTGCTATTCCTATGGGTCCGCAACGGACTCAACTGACCTTGTTTCCGGATAGTTCTGATAAATTGATCGATCTAGCCGTGAAATCGGGAATGTGCCTGGATGGTCCCCATCCGGCTTTACTGGTTCAGGGTGATGATGAATTGGGAGCTCTGGCCCAGATACATGAAAAACTATTTGCAGTCGATGTAAATGTCTTTGCTTCCAGCGGTGTAGTGGATGGAAAAGGAAATTATGGTTATATTTTATATATCCGACCCGAAGAATTTGACCGCGCCTTACAGGTGCTTAAAATTTAAATACTGCTAATTATCTTTCTATAGTTGTAAAAGTTTTGAAAAGTTATTATTATATCATGAATATAAACTAATCATACGATCCAGAATTGTATTGTGAAGCAAAAACTGCAACAAATTAAATTGATCTTATTTGATGTGGATGGTGTATTATGTAGCGGTGATATAAGTTATCTGGATACCGGTCAGGAAATTAAAACATTTGATGTTCAGGATGGTATGGGTATTACCTTAGCTCACCTGGCAGGATTGATGACGGGTATTCTTACTGGACGAAAATCGAAAGCTATTGTCCGGCGGAGCAAGGAACTTAAGATCACAATTCTATCACAAGGTGAATTCAATAAATGGCAGCCTTACTTGCAGATAAAGAAGAAACTGAAACTACAGGACCAGGAAATTTGCTATATTGGTGATGACGTCCTCGATTTACCGGTTTTAAAAGCAGTTGGCTTCAGTGTGGCGGTCGCTAACGCCCGCGAAGAAGTAAAAGCCGCCGCCGATTATGTAACGCTGGCTAAAGGTGGGCGGGGAGCAGTAAGGGAAGTAATTGATCTGATCTTGAAACGTCAGGGGAAATTCGACGTATTGATAGAAAAACTGAGTAATACCGGGAAAACATGAAACATAGCACGTTTATAATCATATTACTTTTTTTACTTCTGTCGTGTCACCTTGCCTTTGCTCAGCTGACGCTGGCTATTGGTGATTTTAAAAATGATAGCGAAGTATTTTATCTGGATGCCTGGGAAAGATCCATTCCGGAATTCTTAAAAAGCGAGCTAAACCAGGCAGTAGAATTAACTATTGTTGAACGCCAGCAATTGGAATCCGTATTAAATGAACAGGCCTTAAGTATGACCGGGCTGATGGACAGCACGGCGGCACAGACCATCGGCAAGATGGTTGGGGCTCAGTATATCATCGGCGGTAAGATCAATCAAAGCGGAAAATGGATTCGTATCGACGCCCGTATCGTTCAGGTAGCTACGGGAGAGGTTAAGAGTGTGAGTGTGCGCAGCCGTGACGATCAGCATGTCCAAGAAATGGTTAGCCTGTTGGCAAATAATATCCGCAATAAATTAACCGGAAAACCAGAATACCGTAGCAGGGTGGTTCTGGGTCAGGATCATACGCTTTACTTCCTGGGTGCAACTGTTGTTTTAGGTGCAGGAACTGTACTGGCGAATAACACCTACCAGGATTATCTGGCCAAGTATCATCAGGCGGGTTTACTATCAGAATTTGATAAACAGTATAATCAGGCCAACCGCTGGCATAACGCCAGAACCGTTTTCATCTCGTTGACGGCAACTGCAGCAGCTGTTACCCTTTATAGTTGGATCAGGAATTTATCTCCTGAAGAAATTCTGGCGGTGGGTAGTCAGGCCACAATGAAAATTACGCCAATCGTGGTCTTAAATCAGAGGGATTATTTTGGTGCAGGAATCAGTATCTGTTTTTAACCAAAGGGTATTATTCCTTATCTGCCTGGGTTTTCTGAGCAGCTGTTCGGAGATACCCAGAGATAATTTATTGGACCCTAAAAATAAAAACAGCATCCGGCCACAGATTGTCGCTGTGGATGTATTTGTCAATACCACTAATGATCTGCAGTACAATCAATATTTGCTTAGTGCTCTCGATCAGTTGCAGCAAAAATATGCTGGTCAGATCGCCATTGCCGAGTACCACCGGAATGTGGCCAGCAATCCAAATTACGACGATTCTCTGACCCTGTCTGACAATGAATTATTATATGATACCTATACCGGAGCATTCACCCCCCATCTGGAAGGTGTACCCGATGTTTTCATGAATGGTATCACCGATAGGGTACAGGGGGCCTCCAGTGTTTCTACTGCGGTTATTCGCCTGGAAGAGGCTCTGCAGCCGCTGTTACTACAAAACAGT